>NZ_JBWKXO010000004.1:0-88624 GCF_059423025.1 Pseudomonas sp. GW704-F2
GTTTCGAACACCTGACACTTGAAGCGCTGGCAGGCGATCAGCTCCGGTGGCGGGTCGCATTTGCACAGACAGAGATCACCCTCAAGCGCCGCTTGTTTACCGCCCCAGTCTTCGTGCAGGCGAGGCCCAACGAGCGCGATGACGCCTTCAGTGCCGCATGCCGGACAAGCGACCCGGTCACCCTCCCTGGCGATCATTTGGCCGTTGAAGCTGGTGCGCTCCAGGCCACTGATCACTTTGCCGCCCGCCGTGGTCGTCGCGCCAGTGGTGATGTTGTAGCGCTTCACATCTGGCTCTCTACGCGATATCCAGGCTGCAGAAGGTCAGGGAGGCCATCGTCGTCCGCGTATTCCACCACCTGAGCCAGGTTTTGCAGGCTGCCGATCAGTGTGTTATCGGAGCTGTTCATGTCACTTCCTTTTTTTGCGTGCAGAGGCCTCACACACCATCGTGGTGTTGAGTCGTGCAGAGGGGATCGCGCCGGGAGTGGCGCCAGGAAGAGGCTGCTGAATGATGAAGGACCAAACAATTGACCGTTCGGCTAGGTGTTTGTAAAAACAGAAACTTCCGACAAGTGTTTGAAGTTGCTCCTAGGAAACTCGCTCTCTAGTCTCCGTACTTCGCTGCACACGCAGCGGGCGGGCGTCGCGGCCCATGTAAATTCAGGCGCAAAGTGCCATTGTCCGCTTTCAGTTGACGTTTTTTTATCGTCTACTGTGCGGCGCTATGGTGGCTGTGCGCGGGATACCTTCGGGTAAGCCGGTTTCCTGATTCCGGTCCGCGAACCTGCGTACAGCTGCCACCCCATCGCATCGCGGCGATCAGTGGCAGCTCCACTTAAATCAGGAGCGTCACAATGGTTAAACCAACCCCAAATCCCCCGCGCGGCACCAATACCCCACCCACCGTGCTCATCGACGGCATCAGCACCGAAGACCTGCTGGTCAACCTCACCGAAACCCTGGCTCGCGCCCACGCCCTGACCTGCGACTTCGCCTTTAATCTGGAAGGATCACGGGCATCCAACCCAGTGATCGTTCCCGCCGGTGGGAACGATCAACTTTTGCTTCAAGGGGGCAGAGCGCTGAGGGGCGCGGCGAAGGGATGCTATCAGTGGCGATCTTTATACAGGACGCACATTCTCGGCCTGCGGGCCTTTTTGGCCCTGCGTCACGTCGTATTCCACTTTTTGATTTTCTTCCAAACTTTTGAAACCGGTGCCGGTGATTGCTGAATAGTGGACAAACACGTCCGTGCTGCCGTCGTCGGGAGAAATAAAACCAAACCCCTTCTCCGCGTTAAACCATTTCACAGTGCCCGTTGCCATGGCCGTTCTCCGTACACTTCAATTAAGAACTTACACAGGTGTCGTCAGATCAGTTGAATGTCGCATGCATAGATGCCCGCCGGTCGATGGATCATCCAAAACTGCACTTTCTGCCCCTCCGAAAGCAGGCATCCATCCGAACTGCACAGATCTACCAACACATCGTCTCCCCCACTATCCAACGCAATCGAACCCAATCCGGTCTGCTGGTCATAAGACTTAACCCGGCCTGTGAATAGCTGCATCGCCCCACTCCCGGCATTTTACTTCGCAGTACCTGAGGCAATAGAACCGCGAGAAGGCGAAAGTGACGACTGTCAAAGTTGACAGGTCAGGAAGGTTTACGACGAATGGCACGGTGCCAATTTGAACAGTTGGTCAGGAATCGCGCCGCAAATCCGGCGGAATCGGCAGGTCCTTGAGCGGATCGGGGCGCTTGCCTTTGCCCGCACGGTACTGGCGGATCTGGTAGACGTAGGCCAATACCTGGGCCACGGCCAGGTACAGCCCGGCGGGGATTTCCTGGTCGAGGTCGGTGGAGTAGAAGATCGACCGCGCCAGCTCCGGCGACTCCAGCAACAGGATGTCGTTGGCCACGGCGATTTCGCGGATTTTCAGCGCCGTGAAGTCGCTGCCCTTGGCCAGCAGCATCGGCGCGCCGCCCTTCTCCGGGTCGTACTTGAGAGCCACGGCGTAGTGGGTCGGGTTGGTGATCACCACGTCGGCGTCGGGCACCGAAGCCATCATCTTGCGCTGGGACATTTCGCGCTGCAGTTGGCGAATGCGCTGCTTGACCTCGGGGCGGCCTTCCTGGTCCTTGTGTTCGTCGCGCACTTCCTGCTTGGTCATCAGCAGTTTCTTGTGGCTTTCCCACAGCTGGATCGGCGCATCCACGGCGGCGATCAGGATCAGCCCGGCGGCCATCCACAACGCACTCCAGCCCACCACTTGCACGCTGTGGATGATCGCCGACTCCAGCGGCTCATGGGCGATGCGCAGCAGGTCATCGATGTCGGAGGACAATACCACCAAGGCCACGAACAGAATCAGGATGAACTTGGCCAGGGCCTTGAGCAGTTCCACCAACGCCTTGGTGGAAAACATGCGCTTGAGCCCGGCGGCGGGGTTCATGCGGCTGAATTTTGGCGCCATGCTGCTCGCGGCGAACAGCCAGCCGCCAAGGGCGACGGGGCCTATCAGCGCGGCCAGGAGCAAGGTGATCAAAATCGGCTGCACCGCCAGGATCGCGATTTTCCCCGAATGCAGCAGGTACTGCCCCATGGCGCCGGGGCTGAGCAGCACTTCACGGGGCAGGCTGAAGTTGAGTTTCATCAACTCCATCAGGTCGAGCGCCAGGCCGCCGCCGTAGATCAGCAAGGCGCCGGCACCGGCCATCATCGTCGCAACGGTGTTGAGCTCTTTGGAGCGGGCAATCTCGCCCTTTTCCCGGGAGTCCTTTTTACGTTTCTCCGTGGGGTCTTCTGTTTTGTCCTGACCGCTCTCGCTCTCGGCCATGGCTCAGCGCGCCCGTGCCAGATCACGTAAGAACTGCAAGGCGTCGCTCGCCAGCGGTTGATACTGATTGAGAATGTCGGCCATGCCGACCCAGAAAATCCCCATGCCCAACACCAGGGTCAACGGGAAACCGATAGAGAAGATATTCAGCTGCGGCGCCGCGCGGGTCATCACCCCAAACGCGATGTTGACCACCAGCAGCGCGGTGATCGCCGGCAGCACCAGCAACAGCGAAGCGCCCAACACCCAACTGAGGCGCCCCACCAGTTCCCAGAAGTGATTGACCACCAACCCCGAGCCGACCGGCAAGGTGGTGAAACTTTCGGTCAGCACCTCGAACACCACCAGATGGCCATTCATGGCCAGGAACATCAAGGTCACCAGCATGGTCAGGAACTGCCCGATCACCGCCGCCGACACGCCGTTGGTGGGGTCGACCATCGACGCAAAACCCATACCCATCTGGATCGAGATGATTTGCCCGGCGATCACGAATGCCTGGAAGAACAGTTGCAGAGAGAAACCCAGCAGCGAGCCGATCAGGATCTGCTCGGCAATCAGCATCAGCGCACTGAGGTCCAGCGCATTGACCGCAGGCATCGGCGGCAAGCCCGGCACCAGCACCACGGTGATCGCCACCGCGAAGTACAGGCGGATGCGCCGTGGTACCAGGGTGGTGCCGAACACCGGCATGCTCATCAGCACCGCCGTGACCCGGAACAGCGGCAAGATAAACGACGCCACCCAGGTGCTGATCTGGGTGTCGGTCAACGCCAGCAGCGATTGCATGCGGTCAGCCGATCAACTGCGGAATACTGCCGTACAGCTGCAGGATATATTCCATGAAGGTTTGCACCAGCCACGGGCCGGCGACAATCAACGTGACCAGCATCACCAACAGGCGCGGCAGGAAGCTCAGGGTTTGTTCATTGATCTGGGTCGCGGCCTGGAACATCGCCACCAATAGGCCAACCAACAGGCTCGGCACCACCAGCACGGCAACCATCATCGTGGTCAGCCACAACGCTTCACGGAACAGGTCGACGGCAACTTCTGGGGTCATAGCCCTACACTCCGCCGAAACTGCTGGCCAACGTGCCGATGATCAGTGCCCAGCCGTCCACCAGCACAAACAGCATGATCTTGAACGGCAACGAGATGATCAGCGGCGACAGCATCATCATCCCCATGGCCATCAGCACGCTCGCCACCACCAGGTCGATGATCAGGAACGGGATAAAGATCATGAAACCGATCTGGAACGCCGTCTTCAGTTCCGAGGTGACGAACGCCGGCACCAGGATCGTCAGCGGCGCCTGGTCCGGCGTGGCGATGTCGGTGCGCTTGGACAGGCGCATGAACAGCTCAAGGTCGCTGGAGCGGGTCTGCGACAGCATGAAGTCTTTGATCGGGCCTTGGGCCTTGTCGATGGCGTCTTGCGCCGTGAGCTTTTCCGCGAGGTAAGGCTGCAGGGCTTGCTGGTTCACCTTGTCGAAGACCGGCGCCATGATGAACAGCGTCAAGAACAGCGCCATGCCGGTGAGGATCTGGTTCGATGGCGTCTGTTGCAGGCCCAGGGCCTGACGCAGGATCGAGAACACGATAATGATGCGGGTGAAGCTGGTCATCAGCATGACAAACGCCGGGATAAAACTCAGCGCCGTCATGATCAGCAGGATCTGCAGGCTGACCGAATACTCCTGGGCCCCGGCCGCGTTGGTGCCGAGCGTAATCGCCGGGATCGACAACGGGTCGGCGGCGAACGCCAATGGCGCGGCCAGCCACAGCATGAGCGTCAATAAAACGCGCATTACTTCTTATCCTTCTGATCCTTGCCCAGCAACTCCATCAGGCGCTGGGCGAATTCTGGCGTGGCGGCTTGGGTCGGGGCGACGTTGACCGGGGTCTTGAGCACATGCAGCGGGGTGATGCGGCCGGGGGTGAGGCCCAGCAGGATCTGTTCCTCGCCCACCTGCACCAGCACCAGCCGGTCACGCGGGCCGAGGGCGCGCGAGCCGATCATCTCGATGACCTGGGCGTTGCCCGGGCCAATGTTCTGCACCCGACGCATCAGCCAGGCCAGCACAAAAATCAGCCCGACCACCAGCAGCAGGCCCAGTACCAGTTGGGTCAACTGACCGCCGATACCGCTGCTCACCACCGGTGCCGCCGCCGCGGCCGCCTGCGCGACCGGTTCGGCCGCCTGCGCGACCGGTTCGGCCGCGAGGGCGCTCAATGGCAGCGCCAGCAACAGTCCCGCCATCGAATACTTCATGTCAGCGCAGCTTCTTGATGCGTTCGCTCGGGCTGATCACGTCGGTCAGGCGAATGCCGAACTTTTCGTTGACCACCACCACTTCGCCATGGGCGATCAGCGTGCCGTTGACCAGCACGTCCAGCGGCTCGCCGGCCAGGCGGTCAAGCTCGATCACCGAGCCCTGGTTGAGCTGCAGCAGGTTGCGGATGTTGATGTCGGTGCTGCCGACTTCCATGGAGATCGACACCGGGATGTCGAGAATCACGTCCAGGTTCGGGCCGTCGAGGCTCACCGGGTCGTTGTTCTTCGGCACGCTGCCGAATTCTTCCATGGGCAGGCGGTTACTGGCCGGCGCAGTAGAGGCATCGGCCGCCAGCAGCGCGTCGATATCGTCCTGGCCGACATCGCCGGTTTCTTCCAGGGCCGCAGCCCATTCGTCGGCCAGGGCCTGGTCTTCGGCGGAAGTGTTTTCGTGTTCGGTAGCCATTACATGTCCTCGGCGGAGCAAACATTCATAAATAGGGGTGCATCAATACGGGTGACTCAACGCCGGTTGATCGGCTCCACCACTTGCAGCGCCAGGTTGCCCTTGTGGGAACCGAGCTTGACCTTGAACGACGGCACGCCGTTGGCGCGCATGATCAGTTCTTCCGGCAACTCGACGGGAATCACGTCGCCCGGTTGCATGTGCAAGATATCCCGCAGGCGCAACTGACGACGCGCCACGGTGGCGCTCAGCGGCACGTCGACGTCCAGCAGGTCTTCGCGCAGGGCCTTGACCCAGCGTTCATCCTGATCGTCGAGGTCGGACTGGAAGCCGGCATCGAGCATTTCGCGCACCGGCTCGATCATCGAGTACGGCATGGTCACGTGCAGGTCACCGCCACCGCCATCGAGTTCGATGTGGAACGTCGACACCACAATCGCTTCGCTGGGGCCGACGATGTTGGCCATGGCCGGGTTCACTTCCGAGTTGATGTACTCGAAGTTGACTTCCATGATCGCCTGCCAGGCTTCCTTCAAGTCGATGAAGGCCTGCTCCAGCACCATCCGCACCACCCGCAGTTCCGTGGGGGTGAATTCCCGGCCTTCGATCTTGGCGTGACGGCCGTCGCCGCCGAAGAAGTTGTCCACCAGCTTGAACACCAGTTTGGCGTCGAGGATGAACAACGCCGTGCCGCGCAATGGCTTGATCTTGACCAGGTTGAGGCTGGTAGGCACGTACAGCGAGTGTACGTATTCACCGAACTTCATCACCTGCACGCCGCCCACCGCCACGTCCGCCGAGCGGCGCAGCATGTTGAACATGCTGATGCGGGTGTAACGGGCGAAACGCTCGTTGATCATTTCCAGGGTCGGCATGCGTCCACGGACGATGCGATCCTGGCTGGTCAGGTCATAACTTTTGACGCTGCCGGGTTCGGCAGCCGTTTCGGTCTGTACCAGACCATCGTCCACGCCATGCAGCAGCGCATCGATTTCATCCTGGGACAGCAGGTCTTGCACGGCCATGTGGTGATCCTACTGCAATACGAAATTAGTGAAGAGCGCCTGCTCGACCACCACTTTGCCGAGCTCTTTCTGGGCCACTTCCTGCACGCTGGCAGTGACCTTCTGGCGCAGCATTTCCTGGCCCACCGGGGTGGCCAGGTTGTCGAAGCTTTGCGCGGAAAACAACATCACCAGGTTGTTGCGGATCACCGGCATATGCACCTTGAGCGCATCGAGGTCTGCCTGGTTACGCGCCAGCAAGGTGATGCTCACCTGCAGGTAGCGTTGACGACCGTTCTGGTTGAAGTTGGCGACAAAGGCCGGAAGCATCGGTTCGAAGATTGCCGGTTGCTTGACGTTGCTGGCAGTTTCGGCGGCGGGCGCCGGTTTGCTCGCACTGCTGTGCATGATGTACCAAGTGCCGCCCACAGAGGCGCCGATGGCCAGGACCAGGGCCAGGACAATCAACAGGATAAGCTTGAGCTTACCCTTGCCTGCAGGTGCTTTTGCTGCGTCGTCGCTCTTCGCCATGCCAATAATCCGTCACTATTCGGGGATTCATAGATCTACGGAAAGGCAAGAGCAAGTGTTATGCCAGAGTTGTCAGGCAGAGCAGGACAGCGGCCATGCCACAGATCCATTGTGGGAGGGGGCTTGCCCCCGATAGCGGAGTTCCAGTCGACCGATCCGTTGACGGGCACACCGCCATCGGGGGCAAGCCCCCTCCCACCTTTGGATTGCGATCGACTCAGGCCAGGCTTAATGGTCGTGATCATCAGGGGCAAGCCCCCTCCCACACTCAGGCCGGTGTTGGCCCTGAATCAGGCGTAGTAGTCGACGGCGCTGGAGCCGATCACGGTGGACGTCACCGGCGCGACGGCCGCTGCCACTTCGGCGTGATCGGCAACGTCGCCGTTGTCACCCCGACCGCCACGGCCACTGATACCGTTCGCCTGGTTCTGTTGCTGTTGGCCCTGACCCTGGCCCTGCCAGCCGCGGGATTGGTCGGACACGTTGACGTCGACCTGCCCCATGCCCTGCTGGGCGAACATCTCGCGCAACCGGCCGGACTGGCTTTCCAGCGCGTCACGCACCACGGCGTGACCGCTCATGAACGTGACCTGGGCCTGCTGGTCCGCTGTCATGTTGACCTTGATATCCAGACGCCCGAGTTCGGCCGGTTGCAGCTGGATCTCTGCCGACTTGAGGTTGGCGCTGGACAGGTACATCACGCGGTTGACGATTTCCTCGGTCCAGCCGCTCTGGTGCATGGCCAGCGGTGCGTTGGTCACCGGCGGCAACGCGTTGGCGGTTTTCGGCGTGGCGGCCTGGGTCAGCGCGGCCAGGCGGTTGGCGAAGTCATCGACACGGGTGTCGCTGCTGGCACCCTTCAAATCCTTGAGGCCTTCTTCGATCAACCCGCCAAAGGCTTTGTCGCCGCCCTGGTCGGTGCTGTCCTTGCTGGCTTGCTGATCCACCATGTTAGCCAGGCCCGTGGCGAAGTTCTGCGCGACAGTCGGCTGGTCCTGGGACGTCGGCGCGGCTTTCTGCGGCGTCTGGCTGCTGGCCGACACATGGCCGCCCTGCTCCATCGCCAGGCGTACCGCCGGCAGGGCGTCCAGAGGGTCTGCCGCGGGATCGAAGGCTGGCTTGGCCGCATCGGTCACTGCCGGCGGTGTCGTGACCAGCGGCTGGGCCTTGTCATCCTTGGCGGCGGCCGGGGCTGGCGTTTCCACCGGCACCGGCACAGCAACTGGCGTGACCGTGACAATCAACGCGGGATCAACCACCGGCGCAACCGTCGGGTCTGCCGCAGGCTGCTGCGCCAAGGCCGGGTCGGCGGGCGGAGTTTGATCACTGCTGGCGCTGTCGGCCGGCTTGGCCGGCGGGTCGGCAGGCAAGGGTTTGCCGCTATCGGCAACCGCTGGCGTACCGGCGGCAGGTTTATCGTTGTTCGCGACAGGCTTATCGTTGCCGGCAACCGGTTTGGCACTCGCGTCGGCAGGCTTGTCGCGCATGGGTTTGGCCGAGTTGTCGTCGGCCTTGGCCGAGGGCTTCGAACCTTGGCTGGCGAACACCTGAGCAAAGCCAGGGCCCTTATCCCGGGGCTCCGCAGCCGCCGCCGGTGGATTGGCGGCAGGCGCTTGAGGCTTGGCCGCGGAGGCAGCCTGAAGGAGCGAATTAGGGGCGACTGGCATAGGTAAGGTCTCCACTGCATGGGGATCGGGGATGCAGTATCAGGAGATAGAGCAAGAGTCGGGCCAGCTCCTATCGAAAAGCCGTCCCGCGCCTGAAATTAAAGCTGGAAGCGCTGGCGCTCCGACTCATACAGCGGCTTGACCAGCGCAAACTCATGATCAATCTGATCGACCAAGGCCCCCAGGTCCGCCGCCGCCTCGACGGACTCAACCTCCAGGCGCTGGCACAAGTGCGCCAACCGCACCGCCCCGAGGTTGCCACTGCTGCCCTTGAAACTATGGGCGATAAGCGCCAATGCCTTGGCATCGTCGCGCGCCTTGCGCAGCGCTTCGACGCGCTTTTGCGAATCATCGAGAAAGGTATCGAGCAACTTGGGGTACTCGCCTTCCATGACTTCCTGCAAACCCGATAACACGTCCGGGTCCAGATGAACCTCAACCACTTGTTCGCTCCTTGATCAAGAATCGGCGGATTATGCCAGAGCCTCCCAGCAAAACTCCACGCAGACGCTACGCCCGCCGTCGGACCAGCGTACATCGCTGCTCAGTTGCCGTACCAGGCTCAAGCCGCGACCGGACAGGCGGTCGACATCCAGCGGGCGCGCCAGTACCTGTTCCACATCGAACCCGGGGCCGCTGTCTTCGATGCGCAAGCTCATCCTGCCGCCGGTAACGGTGGGCGCCACCTGCACCTGCACGCGCACATAACCGCTGTTGAGCTGCATCAGCCGTTCGTTGCGCTCGCGGTAATACTGCGCGAACCCTTTGGCATCGCGCTTGAGCCGCGAGTCCAGGCCCAGCACGCCATGCTCGAGGGCGTTGGAATACAGCTCGGCCATCACGCTGTAGAGCGCCCCGCTCTGCTCGCGCAGGCCGTGGATCTCGAGCAGCAGTTGCAACAGATAGGGCAGCGGGTTGTAACGCTTGAGGGTCTCGGCGCGGAATTCAAAACCCACCGACCAATCCAACGGGCACGACTGGCCGCTGTCGGCGTACAACGGCCCCGTCGCGCGCATCGACTGGCCGGCCTGCAGGGTGATTTCGACCATGCTCACATCATCCCGCACCTCACCGCGAAACGCCGCCAGAGCCTGCTCGATATCCTCGAACAGGCGGTCGGGCTCGCGATTGGCGGCAAACACCTGCTGCAAGCGCTCGGCGCCGAACAGCTGTTCGTTGGCGTCGGCGGTGTCCAGTACGCCGTCGGAGAGCAGAAACACGCGGTCGCCCAGGGCCATCGGCCAGACTTCGGTATGGTCCTCGAACGCCTGCGCCGACAGCACACCCAACGGCAAATGCCGTGACACCAACGGTGTCCGCTTGCCGGTGGCGACTTCATGTACATAGCCATCAGGCATGCCGCCATTCCAGACCTCCACCACGCGCCGCTGCGTGCTCAGGCACAACAGCGCGGCGCAGCAGAACATGTCCACCGGCAGGATGCGTTTGAGCTTGGCGTTCATCTCCCGCAGGATCTGCGTCAGCCCGTAGCCCTTGGCCGTCATGCCGTAGAACACTTCCGCCAACGGCATCGCGCCGACCGCCGCCGGCAGGCCATGCCCGGTGAAATCGCCGAGCAGCACATGCATATCACCCGCCGGCGTGTAGGCCGCCAACAACAAGTCACCGTTGAACAGCGCATACGGCGATTGCAGGTAGCGAATGTTCGGCGCCGCGTTGATACAGCCGGAATGGGCAACCTTGTCGAACACCGCCTTGGCCACGCGTTGCTCATGCAGCAGGTAGTCGTGGTGCTTGGCGATCAGGTCGCGCTGCTGCAATACCGTGGCCTGCAGGCGGCGCAGGCGGTCCATCGCATTGATCTTGGCCGCGAGGATCAGCGGGTTGTAGGGCTTGGGCAAGAAGTCATCGCCACCGGCATCCAGGCATTCGGCCAGGGCTTCGCTTTGGCGCAGGGAGGTGAGGAAGATGATCGGCACCAGGGCTTCGCCCGCCAGTTGCTTGATCCGGCGCGCGGCCTCAAAGCCATCCATCACCGGCATCAGGGCGTCCATCAACACCAGTTGCGGGCGTTCGCGGGCGAACAGGTCAACCGCTTCCACACCGTTGCTGGCGGTGAGCACTTGGTGGCCCTGGCGCCGAATGATGGTCGACAGCAACAGCAAGTCGGTGGCGCTGTCTTCGGCGATCAGGACGGTCAGCGGTTCGAGGACCGGAGCCAGAGCGCTCAATTGATATCGAACAGTTTATCGAAGTTGGATATCGCGAGGATCTTGCGCACGTCGGAGCTGATGTTGATCACCTGGACTTCCGCATCATCGCCCCCGGCATGATCGCGCAGCAGCAGGAGCATGCCCAGGGCCGAACTGTCCATGTAGGTGGTTTCCTTCAGGTCGACCACGTACACGTCCGGCACCTTGTAGAAACGCTCGTAGGCCTCACGAAAGATCTGGTGGCTGCCGAAATCGAACCGGCCTTTGATTGCAATCGTCAACTTCGTCCCATCCAGGGATACTTCTGACACGACTGACATGTGACTGCTTCCTTGTCATGGGTCTAGATAGAAGGTGTAGCAGGCGAATGGGCTATGGGCAACACGGCGAATCAAATATGGGAAAGCCCCCCTCCCACATTGAACAGCGGGCCTGGCGCTAGTAGGGATTCTGCCGCGGCAGGCGCTGGGACAACTCGTCGAGCAGCTTCTGCTCGCGCTTATCCTCGATCGCCCGCGCTTCGTCGATATAGCGCTGCACCAGCTTGCGCAAGCCTTCGACCCGGGCATAGGCCTGCTGCCAGCTCTCGCGGGCCTTGTCGAGGTTGTTCTGGTGCCAGGCCAGGCTCTGGCGCTGCTGGCCGACGGCAGTCTCAAGTTGGTTGAGAAAGCCCTGGTAGCCCATCAGCCACTGGCCGGACACGCCCTTGGTGCCGCGCTCGATCCACTGCTGCTGGTACTCGCCGCGAAAGCGCTCCAGGTCGCCGAGCTTGCTTTCTGCCAGGCGCACCTGGCCCTGGAAGTAACCCAGGCGCTGGACCGCGGTTTTTTCGGCCTTTTCGGCCATGTCCACCACCGGGGCCAGGCGTGAGGAGCGGCTGCTGGCCATGGCTTAGCCGCCTGGCGCGGGGGCGAAGATGGACTGCAGGTGTGCTTCGCTTTCGCCCATGCTGATGTTGTCGTTGAGGCCCTGGCGCAGGTAGGTGACCAACTGCGGTTGCAGGGCAATCGCCAGGTCGGTCTCACGATCGCCACCGGCCACATAGGCGCCGACGCTGATCAGGTCGCGACTCTGCTGGTAGCGCGACCACAGCTGCTTGAACTGCTGGGCGCGGGCCATGTGCTCGGGCGTAACCACCGATGGCATCACCCGGCTGATGGAGGCTTCGATGTCGATCGCCGGGTAGTGCCCCTCTTCCGCCAGGCGCCGCGACAGCACGATGTGACCGTCGAGCACGCCGCGCGCCGAGTCGGCGATCGGGTCCTGCTGGTCATCGCCTTCAGACAACACGGTGTAGAACGCAGTGATCGAGCCCCCGCCCGCCTCGGCATTACCGGCGCGCTCGACCAGCTTGGGCAGCTTGGCGAACACCGACGGCGGATACCCCTTGGTGGCCGGCGGCTCGCCAATGGCCAGGGCGATTTCCCGCTGGGCCTGGGCGAAACGCGTGAGGGAGTCCATCAGCAACAGGACGTTCTTGCCCTTGTCGCGAAAATATTCGGCGATGCGCGTGCAGTACATGGCCGCGCGCAAACGCATCAGCGGCGCATCGTCCGCCGGGGAGGCCACCACCACCGAACGCTTGAGGCCTTCTTCACCGAGGCTGTGCTCGATGAACTCCTTCACTTCCCGGCCCCGTTCGCCGATCAGCCCCACCACGATGATGTCGGCCTCGGTAAAGCGGGTCATCATGCCGAGCAACACCGACTTACCCACGCCGGTACCGGCGAACAGGCCCAGGCGCTGGCCGCGGCCGACCGTCAATAAACCGTTGATGCTGCGAATGCCCACGTCCAGCGGCTGGCTGATCGGGTTGCGCTTGAGCGGGTTGATGGTGGGGCCGTCCATTGGCACCCAGTCTTCGGCCTTCATGCCGCCCTTGCCGTCCAGCGCGCGCCCGGCGCCGTCCAGCACGCGGCCGAGCATGCTCATGCCCATGGGCAGGCGGCCGGTATCGGCCAGCGGCACCACGCGGGCACCGGGGGCGATGCCCGCCAGGCTGCCAACGGGCATGAGGAAAATCTTGCTGCCGGAAAAACCCATGACTTCGGCTTCGACCTGCACCGGGTGGTAGCTGTCGTCGTTGATCACCAGGCAGCGGCTGCCCATGGCGGCACGCAGGCCCTCGGCTTCGAGGGTCAGGCCGACCATGCGCAGCAGGCGCCCTTCGAGAATCGGCTGGCCGGGCAACCCGGTGGCCTCGATGTAACCGCCCAGGCGCTTGGCGAAGCTGGTGCGATCAAGGCGCATCGGCGGCGTCCAGGTCCACGCTCATGTCCGGTTCGGCCGGGTTCAGGAGCTGCTCGTGGACCTGATCCAGCAGTTGGGCCATGATCTGGCTGATGCGCGTCTCCACAGTGGCGTCGATGCGGCTGTATTCGGTCTCGACGCGGCAACCACCGGGCTGCAGATCGGCATCTTCGACGATGCGCCAGGTTTCTTCATGGCGCTCGCGCAGGGCTTTGACCTGTTCGAAATCCTGCGGGTTGATGTGCAGCCGCACATTGCCGACGCCCAGGGGCAGCAGCTTGAGGGCTTCGCGCATGACGCTTTCGATCTGGCTGGAGTCCAGCACCAGCTCACGCTGGATCACCTGACGGGCGATGTGCTCGACCAGCCCGACCATGGCTTTTTCGATCTGCGAATCCTGCTCGGCGATGGGCTCGAACAGGCTGCCCATCAGGCGTTCGAGGCTGGCCAGCTTGACGCTCAAGGCGACCTCGGCTTCCTGGCGGACCTTGAGCGTGGCGCTGCGAAAACCATCTTTTTCGCCAGCGGCGAAGCCTTCGTTGTAGGCCTCCTGGCGGATGCTTTCCAACTCTTCCAGGGTCAGTGGCTGGACTTCCTCCAGCGGCACTTCTTCCATTTCCGCCGGCAGTTCTTCCACAGGCTCGGGTTCAGGCTCCGGCACATGCGGATCGAAGCTGGGCAACGACCAGATGTCGAACCCGCCCACGTCCCGCGCGCGAATCAGATCGCTGGGCGTCTCATCTTTGTTCGACATGCGAGGCGCCTTAGATCATTTCTTCGCCGCCCTTCCCGCCGAGAACGATTTCTCCGGCTTCGGCCATACGGCGGGCAATGGTGAGGATTTCCTTCTGGGCGGTTTCCACGTCGCTGACGCGCACCGGGCCTTTGGCTTCCAGGTCGTCGCGCAACAGTTCCGAGGCGCGCTTGGACATGTTCTTGAAGATCTTCTCCTTGACGCCTTCGTCCGAGCCCTTGAGGGCCAGTACCAGCACGTCGGAGGAGACTTCGCGCAACAGCGCCTGGATGCCGCGGTCGTCGACATCGGAGAGGTTGTTGAACACGAACATGAGGTCTTCGATCTGGCCGGACAGGGTGTCGTCGATCTCGCGAATCGAGTCCATCAACTGGCCTTCGACCGAGCTGTCGAGGAAGTTCATGATGTCGGCGGCGCGCTTGATACCACCCAAGGTGGTGCGCGAAGCATTCGAGTTGCCCGAGAACTGCTTCTCGAGAATCGTGTTGAGTTCTTTCAGGGCCGCCGGCTGCACGGTGTTCAGCGACGATACGCGCAGGATGATGTCCAGGCGCACTTTATGGTCGAAGTGGCCGAGCACTTCGCCAGCCTGGTCCGGGTCGAGGTACGCCACCACGATCGCCTGGATCTGCGGGTGTTCGTAGCGGATCACGTCGGCGACGGCGCGCGGTTCCATCCATTTGAGGCTGTCGAGGCCGCTGGTGTTGCCGCCCAGCAGGATGCGATCGATCAGGCCGTTGGCTTTGTCTTCGCCGAGGGCCGAGGTGAGCATCTTGCGGATGTAGCTGTCGGAGCCGACGCCCAGGCTGGTCTGGTCGCCGACGATCTCGACGAACTCGCTCATCACCTGTTCGACCTGCTCACGGTGAACGTTGCGCATTTGCGCCATGGCCACGCCGACCCGCTGAACCTCTTTGGGGCCCATATGGCGCAGCACTTGGGCGGCGTCGGTTTCACCCAGGGACAGCAGCAGGACTGCGGCTTTGTCGACCTTGGTGAGTTTGGCAACAGCGGCTCGATTATCACTCATCTGCGTTAATCCACTCTTTCACGACCTGGGCCACACGGCCCGGGTCTTCTGCCACCAGACTCTTGATTGCGTTCAACTGAGCGTCATAGCCTTCGCTCGGGCTTGGCAACAGGATGCTTTGCGGGCCGCCGAGGCTGACGCGGTCGTTGGCCAGTTCGCCGTCCAGGCCGCCCATGCCACCCAACTCGACGTCGCCGCCAGCGAAGGCCGCCAGTTGTTTCTTGCCATTGCCGGTGATGTTGTTGAGCACCGGACGCAGCACGCCGAACACCAGCACCAGGATGAACAACACGCCCAGCACTTGCTTGACGATGTCCCAGAACCACGGCTGGGTGTAGAACGCCGCTTCGGCGATCACTTCGCCACGCTCGGCGGAGAACGGCATGTTGATCACGCTGACGCTGTCGCCACGGCTGGCGTCGAAACCGACGGCATCCTGCACCAGGCGGGTGAAGCGCGCCAATTCGTCGGCGCTCCACGGTGCGCGGGTGACGGCGCCGTCAGCGGCGTTGACCTTGACCTGGTCATCGACCACCACCGACACCGACAGGCGGTTGATCCGGCCCTGTTGCTGCTTGGTGTGGCTGATGGAACGGTCGAGTTCGAAGTTCTTGGTCGACTGGTTACGCTTGTCCGCCGGGTACGGAGCGAGCATCGGCTGGCCGGTGGCCGGGTCCATGATCTGTTGACCGTTGGCGTCCAACAGTGGCTGGCCGGGAGCGATGGCGCCCGCGGTCGCGGCGGCGCCGCCAGTGGTTTGCGGTGCCGAGGCCGGGGCCGGCGGCTGGTTGCTCAGGGCACCCGGTACGCCTTGCGGGCCGTTGCTGGCGGTGCGTTGTTCGCTGGTGGACTGCTCGCTGCGCAGGGCCGGCTGGTCCGGGTTGAATTGCTCGGAGGTCGACTCGACGGCACTGAAATCCACGTCGGCGGACACTTCAGCCTTGTAGCGGTCGTTGCCCAGCACCGGTTGCAGGATGTTGTGGACACGCTGGGTGAGCATGCTTTCCATGCGGCGACTGTAGTCGAACTGCTTGCCGGCCTGGGTCAGCGCTGAGTTTTCGGCCATGTCGGACAACAGGTTGCCCTTCTGGTCGACCACGGTGATTTGCGACTTGCTCAATTCGGGAACGCTGGTGGCCACCAGGTTGATGATCGCCAGTACCTGGCCAGGCTCCAGGGAGCGGCCGGAAAACAGTTCGACCAATACCGAGGCACTTGGCTTGCGCTCGTCGCGCACAAACACCGAACTCTTCGGAATCGCCAGGTGGACCCGCGCACCCTTGACGTTGTTGAGGCTGGAGATGGTACGCGCCAGTTCGCCTTCCAGGCCACGACGGTAGCGGGTGGCTTCCATGAACTGGCTGGTACCCAGGCCCTGGTCCTTGTCGAGGATCTCGAAACCGATGTTGCTGTCGGACGGGGTCACGCCGGCGGCGGCCAGCTTCATGCGCGCCCGGGCGACGTCATCGGCCTTGACCAGCAGTGCCCCGGAGTTGGGCTCCACGGTGTAGGCGATGTCGGCGGCGGCCAGGGTTTCCATGATCTGCTTGGAGTCCATACCGGCCAGGCTGCCGTACAGCGGCCGGTAATCGGGTTGCTGCGACCACAGCACCACAGCAAAACCAATCGCCACGCTGGCCGCCAGGCCGACCATCAGGCCCACCTGACGCAGCATGGTCATTTCCGAGAGGTTTTCCAGGAACGACAGGCCAAACAGCGGCGGCTTGCCGTCTGTCTTGGCGGGTACGTTGTCCACGACTGCTTCTGCCATGACTTAAATCTCGTCCTTAAACCGGCATCTGCATGATGTCTTGATAAGCCTGGACCAGTTTGTTGCGCACCTGGGTCAAGGCTTGAAAGGACACACTGGCTTTCTGCGAAGCGACCATCACGTCGGTCAGGTCCACGCCGCTCTTGCCGATTTCGAACGCGGTCGCCAACTGGTTGGAGGCTTGCTGGGTGTCACTGACTTTGTTGATGGCCTGGCCGAGCATATCGGCGAAACTGCTTTGGCCCAATTCCGGCGCTTGTGCGACGGATTTCGGTTGAGCCATGGCGTCCATTTGCATGGAGCGCATATCCAACATCAACCGATTGAACTCAATACCCTGGCTCATGACCTTCTCTCTCCGACGACCCGCAATTTTTTGACACTACGCAGCGGTTACTAGGGGTGGTAGCAACAAGGGTGCCAGCTCTGTATCAACCTGTAAGAAAAGGCGACAAAACTTGTCGGCCTTGTTACCGCTCAGATAGCAAACAGATAAGCTTCCACGTCCATCCCCGCATCCCGCATCTGCGCCAACTTGTAGCGCAGGGTGCGTGGGCTGATGCCCAGGCGCTCGGCCGCTTCTTTACGACGGCCGCGTTCGGCGCGCAGGGTGTCGATGATCATCTGGAATTCGCGGCGGCGCAGATCGTCGCCCAGGGCCCCGGCGGATTCGGCTTCGGCGACCAGCGGCGCGGGCGCCAGGCTCGGTAACGGCGCGGCGCCGCTGCCCATGGCCAGGCAGAAGTCCTGAGGCTGGATCAAGCCGCCCTGCTGCAGAATCAACGCGCGCTGAATGGCGTTGTCCAGTTCCCGCACGTTGCCGGGCCATGGGTAGCCGATCAGGCATGCCTGGGCTTCGGCCGACAGCCGCGCCTGGGCGTGCTTCATTTTTTTGACGTGGTTGTTCAGCAGGCGCTCGGCCAGCGGGATGATGTCCGCCGGACGCTCGCGCAGTGGGCGCCAGGCCAGGGGGAATACCGAGAGGCGGTAGAACAAGTCTTCACGAAAGCGCCCCGCCGCCACTTCACCCGCCAGGTCGCGGTTGGTGGTGGCGACCACGCGGATATCCAGCTGGATCGGCTTGCGCGCACCGACCCGCTCCACTTCACGCTCCTGCAGCACCCGCAGCAGTTTGGCTTGCAGACCCAGGGGCATTTCCGAAATTTCGTCGAGCAGGATGGTACCGCCGTCGGCCTGCTCGAACTTGCCCGCCTGGGCCGCGATGGCGCCGGTGAAGGAGCCCTTTTCGTGGCCGAACAGCGTGGCTTCGAGCATGTTGTCGGGGATCGCCGCGCAATTGATCGCGATAAAGGGCTGCTGGGCGCGCCCCGATTGCTGGTGGATATAGCGCGCCAGCACTTCCTTGCCGGTGCCCGACTCGCCGGAAATCAACACGGTGGAATCACTGCGCGCCACGCGGGCCGCGAGCTCCAGCAATTGTGCGCTGGCCGGCTCAAAAGCAATCGGGCCGTCTGCCTCGCCGACTGGAATAACCCCCAGGGCATGCCGCGCCACCAGCTCGATCAGCGCCTTGGGCTCGAACGGCTTGACCAGGTAATCCGCCGCGCCCTGGCGCATGGCATCCACTGCGCGCTCGACGGCGCCATGGGCGGTCATCAGCAGCACCGGCAACTGCGGCTGGCGTGCGCGCAGCAGCGCGAGCAACTGATGGCCGTCCATGCCAGGCATGTTCACGTCGCTGACCACCAGGCTGAAGGCTTCTTGCTCCACCGCCGCCAAGGCGTCCTCGGCAGAACCGACCGCCCGATAGTCATGGCCCGCCAGCAGCAGCGTGTCAGCCAATGCCTCACGCAGGGCACGATCGTCTTCCACCAACAGAACCTTGATAGCCATAGCCTTTTACTCCGCGCTTGCCGCGCATGAAAACAGCGGCAAGGTCATCAATGCACAAGTGCCACGCCCCAAGCGGGAACGCAGTTGCAATTCTCCCTGATGGGCGCGCGCCACAGCCTTGACCACCGTCAGGCCGAGGCCCGTACCGTTGGTCTTGGTGGTGAAAAACGGTTCGCCCAGGCGCTGCAGCACTTGCGGCTCGATACCGCTGCCGCTGTCGCTGATGCACAGGCGCAGGGTTTGCGCACGGGCGTACACATGCACCTTGAGCCGCGCACCGGGGCCGCTGGCCTGGGTCGCGTTTTCGATCAGGTTGAGCAGCGCGCCCACCAGGGTGTCGCGGTTGCACAGCAATTCGCCTTGGTGACTGTCGCACTGCCAGCGCACATTGGCGTCCTGCACATGGGTGGCGGCCGCCGCTTGCAACGCCTGCATCAGGCCGGACGGCGTGATGCGGTCGGTCAGCGGCAATTCGCCGCGGGCAAACACCAGCATGTCGCGCACCTGGTGCTCCAACTCATGCAAGCGCTCCTTGAGGCGTCCGGCAAAACGCTGGTGGGTGTCGGCGGGCAATTGCTCATCAGTCAAATGACTGGCGTAGATCAACGCCGCCGACAACGGCGTGCGGATCTGATGCGCCAAAGAAGCGACCATCCTACCCAGCGACGACAAGCGCTCATGGCGCGCCAGTTGGTCTTGCAGGTGACGGGTTTCAGTCAGGTCGTTGAGCAGCACCAGTTGACCGGGCTCCGCGTCCAGGGAGCGAGTGGCGATGGACAAGCGGCGCCCATCCTTGAGGGAGATTTCATGGCCGTCATCTTCACGCGGCGCGAAGCAGCGGCTGATCACATGGCGCCACAGTTCGCCCTCCAACGGCAGCCCGAGCAGGTCGCAGGCGGCCGGGTTGGCTTCGCGCACACGGCCCTGGTCGTCGATGACGATCACACCACCAGGCAACAGATCGAGCAGGTTCTGCAGACGGTTGGCCAGGCGCTCTTTCTCGGCCAGCTCTTCCATGCGCTGGGCACTGACCACCGCCAACTCGCCCTTGAGCTCGGAGACCCGCGCTTCCAGCAGGCTGTAGGAGTCGGTCAACTGGCTGGACATCTGACTGAACAGCGAGAACGCCTGCTCAAGGCCATGCCGGCTGAGCTGTTCGGCGGACGGGACAGGCCCCTGGAGTTCAGGGGCCAAAGGTAGTTGGGCGGCGTGGGGCATCATGCTCTCTCGCTTGGCTGACCGTCAGTTAAACGGAACGTTGCGAGGGCTGTAGCAATACCCGTGCCTAAAAAAAATACGCTTATTTTTCAGTTACTTGAAAAACAGGCGTCAATCATCTGCCTGTTCATCACCGTCTCGGCGGCTCATCCCGTACTTGCGCATCTTTTCCACCAGGGTGGTTCGACGGATACGCAGGCGCTCGGCCGCACGGGCGACGATGCCGTTGGCGTCGTCCAGGGCCTGCTGGATCAGCCCTTGCTCGAGGTTGCCGAGGTAGTCTTTGAGGTCCAGGCCTTCCGGCGGCAGCATCGCGTTGGCACCGAAGTCCGGGGTATGGCCGTTGAAGGCGATCCGCTCTTCCATGTCGCTGCGCAGGCTGTCCACCAGATGCTCGTCTTCTTCGTCGACGTAGCGGAATTTCTTCGGCAGCTCGACCACGCCGATCACACCGTAGGGATGCATGATCGCCATGCGCTCCACCAGGTTGGCCAGCTCGCGGACGTTGCCCGGCCAGCCGTGACGGCACAGGGACATGATCGCTGCCGAATTGAAGCGAATCGAACCGCGCTTTTCGTGCTCCATGCGCGAGATCAGTTCGTTCATCAGCAGCGGGATGTCTTCCACGCGCTCACGCAGCGGGGCCATCTCGATCGGGAACACGTTGAGGCGGTAATAGAGGTCTTCGCGGAAGCTGCCGACCTCGATCATGCTTTCGAGGTTCTTGTGGGTAGCCGCAATGATCCGCACGTCGACGCTCTGGGTCTTGTTGCTGCCCACGCGTTCGAAGGTGCGCTCCTGCAACACGCGCAACAGCTTGACCTGCATCGGCAGCGGCATGTCGCCGATTTCGTCGAGGAACAGGGTGCCGCCGTTGGCCAGCTCGAAACGCCCGGCACGGCTGGTGATCGCCCCGGTAAAGGCGCCCTTCTCGTGGCCGAACAATTCGCTTTCGAGCAGCTCTGCCGGGATCGCCCCGCAATTGACCGGCACAAAGGGCCCGTCGCGGCGCTTGGAGTGATAGTGCAGGTTGCGCGCGACCACTTCCTTGCCGGTGCCCGACTCGCCGAGGATCAGCACACTGGCGTCGGTATCGGCCACTTGCTGCATCATCTGGCGCACGTGCTGGATCGCCCGGCTGGTGCCGACGAGGCTGCGGAACAGGTTGGGTTCGCGGTGACGACCGCGCTCACGGGCCTGGTCGTACATCTCGCGATAGACCTGGGCGCGGTGCAGGGAGTCGAGCAATTTGCTGTAGCTGGGCGGCATTTCCAGGGCGGACAACACCCGGCGGCGCTGGTCTTCCGGCAGGTCGAGCGAAGAAATATCGCCCATCAGCAACACCGGAAGGAACTCATCCCAGGTTGACAGTGTCTTTAACAAGCCCAGAACTGCGCCAGGAGCGTTTACCGTCCCGATCAGCACACAAATGATTTCACGGCTCGAGGACAACGAGCTGACCGCCTGCTGCCAATCATGGCTACCGCAGGGCAGATTTTCTTCGCCAAGAAAATTTAAAATCACCGCTAAATCGCGGCGGCGGACGCTATCGTCATCAATCAGCAGAATTTTGGTTTCACGCCACATGCAATAGCAACTTCCCTAGTAAAACGCTCTGCCCCAGAGTGAGGGCAATCTAGACGCTTGTAAGATTTCTTACCTTACTAGACGTCTGAAATCTGAAAACAGCACTAGTTAAGTCAAAAATGCTGGCACAGTCAAATATATGACGCACCGTTCGGATTAACTGAGCCCATTCAGCCGAACAAATGGTAAACCTTTGACGCACTTTCCGCTCGATTGATCTGCGACATCTCTTCGAAAATCGCTTGGCGCTCACCGGTCGTCACCTCAAGCAACTGCTGATACACCGCCAGCAAGCTCTCCAGCTTTTCCCGCAGGGCGTCCTCGTCCACCGGCGCTTCACTGAGTACCTGATCAATCACTGCGCGACAGCCCAGGTCCAGTTCGCCAACGGCTTCCCAGTTGCGCTCCGCCAGCGCGCCGATCAGGGCTTCGCGGGTTTCATCGATGCGTTGCAGTGCTTGGCTCATGATCAGTTCCTCAAGGCCGAGGCCTTACTGTGCGGCACCTTGTGGTGCGGCAATGCCATCCCAGCCTTCTTTGACGGTAATCAACAGACGAGCGACTTCGTCGATCATGTCGACATCGTTGTGCAAATTGGCTTCCATCAGACGGTTGGTCATATAGACATATAGACCGTCCAATTGCTGGACGTATTCCTTGTTGTCGCTTTTTTCCGCATCCAGGCCATCACGAAGGCCAATGAGGATGTCAGAAGCCTTGCCGAGCATCAGGCCCTTCTGAGCGATATCGCCACGCGCCAGGGCGCCCTTGGCTTGCGCCATACGGTCCAGACCGCCCTCCATCAGCATTTGCACCAGGCGATGCGGGCTGGCTTCGGAGATCTGAGCATGGGAATTGACCTTCTGATATTGGCGAAGGGCTCTCATGGGATTCATGTTTCTACCTCGTGACAGGCAACAGCTAGATGGGTTGCAGTAACCATTATGTCGACTGGATCGCAAAAAACTTTAACCCGCCGGCGCTATAAAGAACAAAGCCCAGGTCAATGGACCCGGGCTTTTTCACGCACATTCAATCAGCTGCTGCTTTTGGAGTTGCTCAGCGCACTGAGCGTACCAAGGATGCTGCTGCTCTGTTGCCGCAACTGCGCCACCAGCGTGTCCATGGCCGTGTACTTGCGGGTCAAGGCGTCCTGCATCGTCGTGAGACGACCATCCAGATCGGATTGTTGCTTGGTCAGGTCTTTCAGGCTGTCGGCCAACGACGTCGTGCGCGTCGCCAGAATCCCGGTGGAGGCCTTGGCGTAGCCATCGGTAGCCGCCGTCAGGCGCGCCAGCAAGCCGGTCTTGCCGCTGAAAATACTGTTGATGTCGGCAGCATTGGTGGCGACAGCCTTATCCCACTGCTTGCTGTCGATACTCAGCGCCCCGGTGTCCTGGTCGGTCGTGACGCCGAACTGCGCCAGGGACTTCAAGGTGCCGTTGCCGGACAGTGCGTTGAACTCATTGCGGATCGCCGACTGCAAGGTACGCATGGTCGAGTCGCCGGTCAGGGTTGCGGCGATGGAGTTACCGGCAGCATCCTTGGTGACCTTGGTCTCGGCGTTCATAGCCTTGAGCAGAGCATTGTAGGTGTCGACGAAGCCCTTGACCCCGGACTTCAGCGCGGTGGCGCTGGTGCTGACCGAGATGGTCATGGCTGTACGAAGCGGAGTTGGATTCGGATCGTTGGCCGTGACCGTGGGCGACAGCGACAGCAATTTGATACTCACCCCACTGACCGCATCGGTGATGTTGTTGGAGGTGGATTCCGCAGGAATGTTATCGATGGTGTACTTGGCGTTCTGAGGCGCGTCGACCACGGTATAGCCGGTATCAATCCCGGAATTGCCCGACATCGTCAGGTCCGAACCTACCCCGCCCTTGGTGGACGTCAGGATCAGACGCGAACCATTGGAGTCGGTGAGGATGTTGGCACTCAGGCCTGCGGTGCTGAACTGCGAGTTGATCGAGTCGCGCACCTGTTGCAGGGTTGCGCCCGCCGGCACACTCAGATCGAAGTTCTTGCCCGACTGCGAGATGGTCAGCGTCTTTGCGCTGGTGGTGCTGTTGACGACCGTCGACTGGCCACCGGCAAAACTGGTGGTCGACAACTTCGAAGGCTTCGCCAACTGGTTGACGATCAGCGAAAAGCTGCCGTTCGACGCCCCCTGGTTGGCCGTCATGGTGGCGACTTTTTCATCCGAAGACGTGCCGGTCAAACCACTGAAGCTGTTATCGGTGCCCATGCTGGTCAGCGCACCACGAAAGGCGTCCAGGGCTGCCTGGATCTTGCCGATCGACGACAGCTGGGTAGTTGCCTTTTGCGATTGGGTGTTGATCTGCGCCTGTTTCGGCGCTCGCTCGGCATCCACCAGGGATTTCACAATTGCCTGGGTGTCGAAGCCCGACCCCACGCCAGTAATCGTTGTACCCGCCATCATCTTTCTCCTTTACGGTGGCTGCCGTTATCTTGACGAAGAACACTTCAAGCCGTAACAGCAACAATTTTCATGCCAGCTCAAGCCTTGTCGTCAAACAATACGTGACTGGCGCTGGACAAACTTTGCGCCAACTTCAAGGCCGTTTCCGAGGGAATCTGGCGGATCACTTCACCGGTGTCGGTGGCAATGACCTTGACCACAACCCTATGGGTGGAATCATCAATGGAAAAATCCAGATTACGCTGGGCCGCTTGTACGAATTCTTTAATATCGGTGACCGCTTTTTCCAGATCGCCCTTTTGGGGCTTGTCCGTGGTTGGCGCGGCCGGCTCAACCTTAGTCTTGTCTTTGTCAGCAACCACAGGTGCCACGGGTCCTTGAGGGGCCTGTGGCGGATAAGACAAGTTCAGTTTTACATTCATGTCCATGCCCAATCTCCTCTGATTGGAAAAGACGAAAGGGCACGTAAACGCGCCCCCCATCATTTACCCTGCGCCGTGATTACTGAAGCAGCTTCAGTACAGCGGATGGCAGTTGGTTAGCCTGCGACAGGATCGCGGTGGAAGCCGACTGCAGGGTTTGCTGCTTGGTCAGTTCAGCGGCTTCGGAAGCGAAGTCGACGTCCTGAACAGTACTACGGGCAGATGTAGTGTTTTTCTGGATGTTGGTCAGGTTATCCACAGTGCTGGTCAGACGGTTCTGAACAGCACCCAGGCCCGAACGGGAGCTGGAGATGGTAGCGATAGCCTGGTCGATCACGGACACAGCGTTCTGAGCCTTGGTGGCGTCAGTCACGTCGGTCTGCGATACGGAGGTCTTGGCCGAGGCAGCGGAAGTCGCGGCACCGAAGACACCGGTCACACCAGCACCTTCCAGGGAGTAGCCCTTGGAGGAGTTCATGTTCACAGCACCGGTAGCGATGATGCCGTCAGCCAAGGCAGCGGCAGTACCGTAGGTACCGGAACCGTCTTTAGTGGCAACAGTGATGGAACCGGCATCGGTCGAAGCACTGAAGGCCAGGTTTTCACCGGTATCGGATTTAATCGACAGGGTGCCTTTGGATTCATCGTAGTTAACGCTGATACCCAGTTTGGCGGAGTTCGATTTCAGTTGGTCAGCCAGGCTGGCGGTATCCCTCACGCCGACGAACGTGGTGGCTTGGCCGCCAACGGTCATGGTGAACGAAGCCGGAGTAGTTGCAGCAGCAGCGCCGACAACGAACTGAGCTTCAGTGCTGGCGGTAGCGCTCAGGCCACCGATGGCGCCATTGAGCTGGGCAGCGATGGTTTTAGCGGAAGCAGCGGCAGCTACGGTTACGCTGGTAGTCTGACCGTTACCAGTCACAGCGATTGCGCCACCAGCTACACCAGCACCAGGCGTGATGCCCAGGCTTTTGATCTGCTGCGAACCGATGTTGTTGGCAGCAACGTTGTCCAGGCTTACGTTGATGGTTTCGTTAGCGTTGGCGCCAACTTGGATAGCTTTGGTACCGTACGAACCGTCCAGCAGTTTCTGGCCGCCGAAAGTGGTGGTTTGCGAGATACGGGTCAGTTCCGAAGTCAGAGCCTGGTATTCGTCGTTGTTCGACTTACGGTCGTCGGTGCTCAGGGAGCCAGTAGCCGAAGACAGAGCCAGGGTACGCATTTTTTGCAGAATGTCGGTCGAAGCCTGCATTGCGCCTTCAGCGGTTTGCGCGATGGAGATACCATCGTTGGCGTTCTTGACTGCTTGACCCAGGCCGTTGATTTGGCTAGTCATGCGGGTAGCAATACCCAAGCCGGCAGCGTCGTCTTTAGCGCTGTTGATACGCAGGCCGGAAGACAGGCGCTGCATGGAAGTGGCCAGGGAGCTGCCAGCTTTGTTCAGGTTGCCCTGGGTAGTGATGGAAGCAATGTTGGTGTTTACTGTTAAAGCCATGACGAAATCCTCGTTGGATGGATACTGCGGCTTCCGGCCCTGGCAACCGCCGGGTGTGGCCTAGAGAACCTACGTAATAGTTATCGTCGTGGTAGCCGGTTGCTTGAGGAGTTTTTTGATTTTTTTTACTAGCACCGTGCCACCCCTTGTAATTCAAGGGCTTAGTCCGGCAAAAAGGCCTGATTTCATTGGTTTTTCTGGCGCCAAATAAAAAACGCCGATGATCGTTCGATCATCGGCGTCTTCATGCTTGAAGCGCGTGCAACCTATTTAAGCATCACGGACGATAGAGAATCGCCGAGCCCCAGGAAAGGCCCACACCAAATCCGCTGATTGCCACGCGTTTCCAGGTGGAGTCCAGCGCGTGCTTTTCCAGCAGCAACGGAATGCTCGACGACACGGTGTTGCCGGTCTCGACCATGTCCTTGATGAACTTGTCCACTGGCGCATCTTCGAAACGCCGCGCCACGGCGTCGACGATCGCCGCACTGCCCTGGTGAATGCAGAAGGCATCGATGTCGTCGGCCTTGAGGTCCGACTCATCGAGCAGCGCATGCAAGTGCGCCGGCACTTTGAGCAAGGCGAAGTTGAACACCTGGCGGCCATTCATGAAGAACACGCCGTCGCTGACTTTCAAGTGCGGTGCGCCGGAGCCGTCGGTGCCGAACTTGGCCTTGCCGAGCAACCACGAGGCATCTTCACCCATCCAGGTCGCAGTGGCGGCATCGCCGAACAGCATGGTGGTGTTGCGGTCTTCCGGGTCGACGATCTTCGAATACGGATCGGCGGTGATCAGCAGGCCGTTCTTCAGGCCGGTGGCCTCCATGAAGCCCTTCATCGCGTAGATGCCATAGACGTAGCCGGAGCAACCCAGGGAAAGGTCAAAGGCGGCGACGTGAGTCGGCAGGCCGAGCTTGTCCTGGACGATGGCGGCGGTGTGGGGCAAGCCCTCTTCGTCGCCGTTCTGGGTGACGACGATCAGCGCGTCGATGGACTCACGCTTCAACTGCGGGTTGTTGGCAAACAATGCATTGACCGCTTCGACACACAGGTCGGAGGTCTCCTGCCCAGCTTCCTTGCGCGGCAGGAATGCCGACCCGATCTTGCCAATGATGAACTCTTCATCCTTGGCGAATTTGGCACCCTGGGCGTAATTATCGATCCCGTCGGCCGGCACGTAACTGGCGATGCTTTTTATGCCAATCATTGTGGCTTCCCAATACTAAATAGCTGGAGAACACCCCTCGGACGACGCCTGGAGTGCTGACAATAAAGGGGATAACCCCATGACAATTTCGCTGAAAGCCGCCCAGCAAGGACCCTGTGACGACTTATCCTTTTCATACGATACAGTGAAGATGCGCTTTATGACTCACAGGTCACTCAATTTTGTGCGGTTTGTGCAAAACCTTTGAACAATTGAGCCGTAAAAACGACAACGGCCCACCCTGTTTCCAGAGCGGGCCGCGGTGTTGTCACGCTGAAATCACATTTTGCTGAACAGGCTCAACTGGGAAATTTTAACGAAGGCCAGTTGTGAAGCCTGCAACATGGTCTGCTGCAGCGTCAGATTGATCGCCGCCTCTCCCATGTCGACGTTAGCCAGGTCACTCATGGTGCTGGTGTTGGCCAGACCGATGCTGGTGTTTTCGCCGGACTGAATATCCAGGGCGTTCCCCCGCGCACCGATATCACCGCGCACGTTAGTGATCTGGGACATTGAGTTGGCCAAGTTGCTGATGGAGGCATCCAGCACGTCCTTGAGCTTGACCGTCGCCGCCGGATTACCGTCGGCCGGCAGCTCCAGCGCCTTGCGCAATTGGCCGAGGGTGTCCAGCGCATTCTGCGTTTTCTGGGTATTGGCACCGACGGAAAACTGATCGCCCGCTTGTGGCGTACCGCCGCTGATGTCAAACGTCACCCCGGCCGCCGTCAAGGTCGTACCGCCACCGGTATCACCGGTGGCAATGGTTTTGCTAGCGGCCGTGTAGGGCTGGGCGTACACCTCGTAGGCGGTCGCGCTGGTGAACTTGATCAGCGCCCCGCTGTTGCTCGGGAACGTGCTGGCATAGTCCGTCTGGTTGGACACGGTGGCCCCGTTCAATTGCGCAGTGGACGTGTTGCTTGGCGTGCGCGAGATACTGAACGTATCCGGCTTGGCTTCCAGGCTGAACGAGCGATCCTTGACCAGCGCATCGGAGTTGGCGCCCGGGGCAACATCCCCGAGGCCCATGGTGATGTCGAACTTCACCCCACGCAGTGCCACGCTGGTGCTGCCTTCCTTGGTGGCATCGAAGGTGCCGTTACCCGCAATCTCCGAGGTCACGTCAGTGCCGTTCTTATCGGACACCTTGTATTGGGTGCTGCTGGTAAAGGTCAGCTTGTACGGCTGGCCGTCGGCGAACTTGTTGGAGTAGTCGGCGCTTGAAGTCACCAAGCCGGCCGACAGCGCAACCTTGTTGTCATTGACCGTCGGCGGCACCGTCTGAGGCACAGGGGCAAGCCATGTGGCCTGGGTGCGACTGGTGTTGGCGGCGCCCTCCAGAATGGTCTTGCCAGTATCACCGGCGCTGATCTTCAACGTATTGGAGACTTGCAGGGTCAGCGGCGTTTCATCGCCTTGATAACTGTAAGTGCCGTCATTGTTGCGGCTGTAGGGCGGGGTCTGGGTCTTGGAACCGGAAAACAGGTAGTTGCCGGAAGAATCCTTGCTGTTGAGCATGCCCAGGACCTGATCCTCGATCGCCCCGACTTCACTGGCAATCGAGCGGCGATCGGCATCGCTGATCGAGCCGCCGGCACGCAGGGCCAACTGAGTGGCGCGCTGCAAGGCGTCGTTGATCGAGCTGAGCACGCTTTCTTCGTTGGTCAGGGAGTTTTTCAGGCTGGTGATATTGCCATTGAACTGACCCAGCATGTCTTTCTGCTGTTGCAACAACAACAAACGGGCGGCCGCCACCGGATCATCCGCGGCGGTTTGCACACGCACACCGGAACTGGCCTGATCCTGGGCCTTCACCACACTGGAATAGTTATCCGAATACTTGGCGGAACTGGTTTCGAAATACTGCTGTGTAGAAATTCGCATCGCCCCAGACTCCCTTAAAGACTATTGATCAGCGTAGTGAAGGTTTCTTGCGCAGCCTTGATGATCTGCGACGACGCGGTGTAGTACTGCTGGAACTTGATCATGTCGCCCGCCTCTTCATCCAGGTTGACCTGGGACACCGAGTTGCGTGCGTTTTTGTTGGCCGTCAACAACGCGCCAGTGGCCGTGGTGTCAGTAGTGGCCGAGGCGGCCTTGGCCCCCACGGTGGACACCAGGCGGCTGTTGGCCGCGACCAGGCTCACCCCGCCCCCGCTGCCATCGGCCAGACCGACCGAGGCCTTGGTCTGCAGATTGAGCAGTTCCTGGGCATTGCGGTTGTCCGACCTGCCGGAGGCATTGAACGAGAACGTGGTGCTGTCGCCATCGGTCGGCGAGCCGCCGACGGTCGTATCGAAACCGAAGCTCGCGGCCGGTACGACGAGCGCACCACTGGCATCGCGCATCGGTACGTTGACGGTGATCTTGTTACCCTGGCCCGGCACAATCGTGCCGCTGCCTATCGAGTTGCCCTGAGCATCGTTGAGCGTGTAGGCCTGGGTACCGTCGGCTGCCGGCTTGCCGAAGACCATCTTCACCGGCATTGAGTGTTCAATCCCGGCGCGCAGTTGAGCGGTAGTCGCGCCGCCATGAATGTCGATCGGCAGCGTCAGGCTCGGTGGTGTGAAAGTGCCAGTCCCCTGATTGGTTTTACTGCTTTCGCCCAGTAAAGGCCCGGCAAACGCGATTTTATTGGAGTCCGTCATATCGGTGCCGATATGGGTGGCGCCAGTCGCGGTGGGGCTGACCTTGAAGCTATCGCCCGCCGCCATCGCCCCCTTGCCATCCAACGCCAAGGTGAACCCATCGATCACCGGCGGCGGCGTGGTGGTGACGTCGAACGCGCCCATGGCCTTGCCGTCGGAACGCACCACGGTGTAATTGTTGGCGCTGCTGAAGGTGACCTTATAGTCATAGGTCGACAGCTTGCTGGTATCGGCGATGCTCACATTCAGGTTGCCGGCACTGCTGTTACCCACGGCGCCCTGGCTGCGCTGGGCAATCGCTGTCGCGCTGTTGATGTCCTTGAACAGCGAGGTGCCGAAGTCGCCATTCAGGTCCAGGCCTTGGCCCAACTGATTGTTGACCGTATCGGCCGTCGCCAGGGCGATACGCCCCAGATCGTTGATCGCCGGCATCAGTGCATCACTGCGATAACGCAGCAACCCGCCGATGCTGCCGCCGGACAGCACGTTGCCCAGGTCCATAGAGGTCCCGCCGCCCGCGTTCATCTCAATGGTGTACTGGCTAGTGTCGCTCTTGCTCGGCACGGCGGAAATGCTGTTGGACTGGTCGCCCAGCACCAGGGACTGGCCCGAGCCGGTGCTGACACTGAACACACCGTTCTTTTCACTGGTGGTCACCCCTACCAGCTCATTGAGCGAGCGCACGGCCTCATTACGCGCATCCAGCAGATTGGCCGGCGCGGTGTTGGTCGAGCCCTGGACCTGACTGATCTGCTTGTTGAGCGAGGCAATCGAGGAGGTCAACTGATTGACCTGATCACTCATGGTGCTCAACTGGCCGTTGATCGACTCTTTCTGCTGGTTCAACTGGGAGGAGATCGAGTTGAACCGGTTGCTCAGGGTCTGCGCGCTGGTCAACAGCACCTGCCGGGCGGACGTGTCACTGGGGTTGGCGGCCGCGGTCTGCACCGCGGAGAAGAAAGCACTGAGTACCGAGGACATACCGGTGGTCTTGTCCGATAAGGTCTTGTCGACAGCGCTGACCTGACCGGCATAAGCCTTGGCATCGCTGTTGAGCGACGTGCTGTTCTGGTAGGCCGCGTCCAGGAATTCGTTATAGACCCGCCGCACATCCGCCAACGTCGTGCCACTGCCGATGAACACACCGCCGTACTGGTTCGAAGCGCTGGCGTTCTGAGTGGTCTGCTGACGCGAGTAGCCTGCGGTATTGGCGTTGGCGATGTTGTTACTTAAGACCGACAACGATCCTTGAGCGGCGTTGAGCCCCGACATCCCGATATTGAGCAAACTCATGGTTCAGACCTTATAAATGAGTGGTCGCGCCCGCGACAGCGTAGTTCTGGTAACTGTTCATCGTTTTTGCGATCTGCGAAATCTTGCTGGCGTAGTCCGGATCGGTGGCATACCCGGCTTTTTGCAACTCGCGCACAAACTGTTCCGGGTTGTCGGCTGACTTCACAACTTCTTTATAGCGATCATTGCTTTGCAACAACGTCACCAGGTCATGGAAGCTGTCCTGGTAGGAATCGTAGGAACGGAACTGCGCCGTTTCCTTGACCATCGCGCCATCGCGAAACTCGCTGGTGATCGCGCGGGCCTGGCCGCCCTGCCAGCTCTGGCCGGCCTTGATACCGAACAGGTTGTGGCTGCTGCTGCCGTCGTCGGCGCGCATCACCGACTTGCCCCAACCGGTTTCCAGGGCGGCCTGGGCCACCAGGTACTTCGGATCGACACCAATACGCGCCGCGGCAGCCTTGGCCATCGGCAACATGGTGGCGACAAATTCGTCCTGGGAACTGAAGGCTTTCTTCGCCGGCGCCAACGGCGGCTGGGCCACGGCGCGGCCGTAGACCTGCATGCGGCCGCTGGGCACGGCAAAACTGCGTGCGCTGCTGTTGATCACGTTGTCATCGGCGACGCTGTTACGCAGTGGCGCGCGATTGGCATCGATCGCGACCGGCGCGCTCGGCACGATGCCGGCGAGCAGTCGATCGGTCAGTTTGCTCGGCAAGGCGAGACGGCGCTGGTTCATCAGAGCCACGTCGTTGGTGTGAGCGCTGGCGCCTTCGGGGACTGCCACGCGGTAGGCCCACAGTGGGCGCTGGCCATTGGAGCGGCCCAGCGGCCCGGCCGCCTGGGTGCCGGCGGCGATTTCCGTCGGTACGTCGACTTTCTTCACCGGCTCAGCCGCCGCCGGGCCCTGCAAGGTGGCCGCCTGGGCGTCCACCGGCTTGTTCTTCTGCATCTGACGCATCAGCACGTCGGCCAGGCCGATACCCCCGCCTTCGCGGGACATCGAGACAGCCAACTGCTGGTCGTACATTTCCTGGTACTGCTTGGCGGCCGGAGTGTTCAGCGGATTGTCCTTGCCCAGGGCGTCGGTGGCCGAGCGCATCGACTTGAGCATCTCGCTGAGGAACAGCGACTCGAACTCCTGCGCCACTTTGCGCATGTTGCCGTCGCTGTTCTTGTCGGCGCCGACCTTGAGCTGGTTAAGCCGGTTCAGGTCGGAATAAGACCCCGAGTCCGCCGTGCTGCTGATCCCGCTGTTGCGCATATCCATGGCCATGGCCTCAGATCACAATCAGGTCGGCTTGCAAGGCGCCGGCCTGTTTCAATGCTTCGAGGATCGCCATCAAGTCGCCGGGCGCCGCGCCCACTTGGTTCACCGCGCGGACAATCTCGTCCAGGGTGGTGCCGGGGCCGAACTTGAACATTGGCTTGGCTTCTTGCTGGGCGTTCACCCGCGAGCGCGGTACCACGGCGGTCTGGCCATTGGACAACGGCCCAGGCTGGCTGACGATCGGGTCTTCGGTAATGGTCACGGTCAGGCTGCCGTGGGTCACCGCGGCCGGCGACACTTTGACGTTCTGGCCGATCACGATAGTGCCGGTGCGCGAGTTGATAATGACTTTGGCCACTGCCTGGCCGGGGTCGACCTCGAGGTTTTCCAGGATCGACAGGTAATCCACGCGCTGGCTTGGGTCCAGCGGCGCGGTGACCCGGACCGAGCCACCGTCGATAGCCTGGGCCACGCCAGGGCCGAGCATGTCGTTGATCTTGTCGACCACACGCTTGGCGGTGGTGAAGTCGGAACGGTTGAGGTTCAGGGTCAGGCTGTTGCCCTGGTTGAAGCCACTGGGCACGGTGCGTTCAACCGTGGCGCCGCCAGGGATGCGCCCGGCCGATGGCACGTTCACCGTAATCTTCGAACCGTCGCGGCCTTCAGCGTCAAACCCGCCCACCACCAGGTTGCCCTGGGCGATGGCGTAGACGTTGCCGTCGATACCTTTGAGCGGCGTCATCAACAGGGTACCGCCGCGCAGGCTTTTCGAGTTACCGATGGACGACACGGTAATGTCCACCACCTGACCCGGCTTGGAGAACGCCGGCAAGTCGGCACTGATGGACACGGCCGCGACGTTTTTCAGCTGCACGGTGCCCGAGCCCGACGGCACCTTGATGCCGAACTGCGAGAGCATGTTGTTGAAGGTCTGCAGGGTGAACGGGGTCTGGGTGGTCTGGTCACCCGTACCGTTAAGCCCGACCACCAGGCCGTAGCCGATCAACTGGTTAGAACGCACGCCGGAAATGCTGGCGATGTCTTTCAGGCGTTCAGCCTGGGCGACTGCGCTCAGGGACAGCAACAGTGCCGCCGCCATCAGCTGTTTGAATTTCAAAGTGGCCACCTAGAAAGGGAACAGCGGGCTAAGGAAGAAACGGTCGAACCAGCCCGGCTGACTCGCATCAGCAAACGAACCCGTACCCGAGTAGGTAATGCGCGCATCGGCAATACGCGTCGAAGGCACCGTGTTGTCGGTGGCAATGTCATCGGCACGGACCATGCCGGCGATGCGTACCAGCTCGTCACCACTGTTGAGGGTCATCCACTTCTCACCGCGCACGGCGATGATGCCGTTGGGCAATACATCGGCCACCGTCACGGTGATCGAACCGGTCAGGCTGTTGTTCTGTCCAGAGGAGCTCTTGCCGTTGGTGGCGCGGTCACCGCTGTAGCCTGCGCTCAAGCTCAAGTCACCGCTGCCCAAGGGGTTGTTGGTGTTCGGCACGGCACCAAACAACGAGGTCAGGCCAATACCGGTCTTGCTGGTCTTGCCCACCTGCGAGTTGGCGTTCTTGCTGGCCGTGGTCTTCTCGTTGAGGGTGATGGTGATGATGTCACCGACCCGGAACGCCTTGCGGTCGCTGTACAGGTTCTGTTCGAAACCGGCCTGGTAGATCGAGCCGTTATTGGCCGCCGCCGGCAGCGGTGTGCGTGGCAACACCGGCGCGTAGTACGGGTCATTGGGTTTTGGCGTCGGGGCGACACAGCCCGCGAGCACGGCAATCCCACTCAATGCCAGAACGGAAACATAGCGATTCATGACCCTAACCTCACGGTGTTGCAGGCGCCCTCAGGAGCGCCCCATAGACTTGATTACAGATTCTGCGTAACGAACGAAAGCATCTGGTCGGCGGTGGAAATCACCTTGGAGTTCATCTCGTAGGCACGCTGAGTGGTGATCATGTTGACCATCTCTTCCACTGTGCTGACGTTGGAGGTTTCCAGGGTGCTTTGCAGCGTGGTGCCGAAGCCGTTCAAGCCCGGGGTGCCGATTTGCGGCGCGCCACTGGAGGCGGTTTCCAGGAACAGGTTGCCGCCGATGGCTTGCAGGCCGGCCGGGTTGATGAAGTCGGCGGTTTGCAGGTTGCCGATCACTTGCGACGCCGGGTTGCCCGCCACGGTGATGGACACGGTGCCATCGTTGCCGACGGTGAAGGTCTGGGCATTGGCCGGCACGATAATGGCCGGTTCCAGGGAGAAACCGTTGGACGTGACGATCTGGCCGTTGGAGTCCAAGTGGAAAGAACCATCACGAGAGTAGGACGTCGTCCCGTCTGGTTGCAGGATCTGGAAGAACCCTTTGCCGTTGATCGCCATATCCAGAGGCTGACCGGTTTGCTGCAGGTTACCGGCCGTGAAGTTCTTCTGGGTGCCGACGATCTTCACACCGGTACCCAATTGCAGGCCCGACGGCAGTTCGCTGTCCTGGGTCGACTGGGCGCCTGGCTGGCGCTTGATCTGATAGAGCAAGTCCTGGAACTCGGCGCGATCACGCTTGAAGCCCGTGGTCGAAACGTTCGCCAGGTTGTTGGAGATGGTGGTCAGGTTGGTGTCCTGGGCGGACAGACCTGTTTTGGCAACCCATAGAGCCGGAAGCATGCTGTTCTCCTTCGTGCGCCTGTTTGTTGGCGCTGCGCCGCAAAATTAGTATTCAGTGAAACCGCTATCAGCTCATCGCCAGAACGCGGGTCATGGCCTGGTCGTCTTCTTTAGCGCTGTTCATCATCTTGATGTGCAGCTCGAACTGCTTGGAAAGCGCCAGCACCGCGGTCATTTCTTCCACCGCATTGACGTTGCTCGCCTGCAGGAACCCCGAGGTCAGCTTGACGTTCGCGTCGGCCTGGGCCGGCTGGCCGTCCTTGGTGTGGATGGTGCCGTCCAGGCCTTTGGTCATGTTCTTGAGATCGGGCTGGACCAGCTTGATCCGGTCCACTTCAGCCATCACCCGCGGGCCTTCACCCATTGCGCGGATGCTGACGGTGCCGTCGGCGCCTACTTCGATCTTCTGCTGCGGCGGCACGGCGATCGGACCACCGTTGCCCATGATCGGCATGCCATTGCCGGCCCGCAGCACGCCGAGCGCATCCACATTCATGCTGGCGCTGCGCACGTAGGCTTCGCCGCCATCGGGGGTTTGCACGGCCATCCAACCGTCACCACTGACCGCCACATCGAGGTCACGACCGGTTTCGATCATGGCACCCGGAGAGAAGTCGGTGGCAGGCCGCTCGGTCATGGCAAACGCCCGCGCCGGAAAGCTGTCACCGAACACCGGCATCGAGCGCGCCTGCTCAAGGTCACGCTGGAAGCCGTTGGTGGAAATGTTCGCCAGATTGTTGGCATGGGCCTTCTGCGCCAGAGCATTCTGGCTGGCGCCGGTCATTGCCACGTAAAGGTACTTGTCCACGCTCTATCCTCTTTCTGACGGACGTTTGCCGCCCACCGCTGTACTGATGAGGCTTAAGCAATTTGCGAACCAACTTTCAAAAAGTGCAGAAAGCCCAAGCGGGGCAAGGGTTTGCGGCAAGGCGTGAAAAAAGGCAGGCCCAGGCGGAGTCGAAAAAACGGCGGAGTTATGCCGCAGACGGCAACGGTTGGTGTCCCGCAGGCTTTTCCCGGCGCTCAAGCGCTACGCATGGGTGGAGCGCGGAGCACGCCGAACCGCTGAAACACTTGGCAAGCCACTGGGCACTTGCCTCCCCGTTGGTCACCTCAAAACGATGGGGCCGAGGTTTTGTTGTCCGACCATTACAAGCGCCAAAAAAACCATATGCCTGACGGCCCCGTAAATGCGTGAGTACATATGTAGCTGGCTTGTTTTTTATAAAACCCCGACAAAGCCAACTCCAAACAAGAATAGTCCGATAGCTTTTTACATTTACTGATCAAAACCCACTTGGCGTTCAAATACAGCACCCGTAACTTCGGTGCGACGCAAAGCGGTCACGACTACTTTCCGATCATTCGCACCTTATCAACTTATTATTTTCCAAGGATACTGAAATGCCTGGTATTGATAATGCACCCCATACGCACATGACGACAACTTGGCAAAAACAATTTTCTTATAACGAAATTCTAGACCGGTTCGAGCCATTAAGCAGCCTATCACCCGAACAACGGCGCGAGTTGGAGATACACCCGGAGCTGAATCCTAACAATAAAGAATACTGGGAAAGCCGAGCTGGGGAATACGATGCCGGGACACTGCCGCCCTGTTGCGACCTAGACCCGACGACCTCGGCGTTCCTGGAGCTGCTGGACAACATCCCCGGCAGGACCATCGAGACCGGCCTGGGCGTGTCCGCCAACGATGTACGCAGCGGCAAGTTTGGAGCGTTATCGCACAGCGCACTCAGGGAACTGGAAAAACTGGATAAGAACCAAAACTACCAATTGGTCTCCCGTGTTAAAGAGGAGAATGACTCAATGAGCGGATCATTGGCATGGTTCCCTGAAAACGGCGGCAGCCCCATTGAAATCGAAAGTTCTACAGAGGGAACGGTATTTCCGCCCAATGGCTCAGCGTTGCTTGAACATATCGACTTATCAATGCTTATACCCACCTATAACAACGAAGGGGTTTCTGCCAACGAACTGAGATCCGGAAAGTACGGGCGCCTTCCCCCAGAGATCAATCAGAGCCTTGAAAAACTGCAGAACCATAAAGACTACGCACTGACCACACTCTTTCCCCCCCCACCCAATGAAGCGCCTTACATGGCCTGGGTTGAGAAAAAAACAGATGACACCGTGCTCATCCATCAAGATCCAAGCTACGCGATGTATTGACGCCGCCGTGTCACCCCTCGCAGAAAAACCCTGGACATGGCGTCTATCGAGCAGCGTGTTCAGGGGTTTTGCCCTCTTTGCCCAAACCATAATCCCGCAACTTGTTGGCAATCGTTGTATGGGAAACGCCCAAGCGCTTGCCCAACTGCCGACTGCTGGGATGTTCGGCATACAGACTTTCCAGCACGGCCTTTTCAAACCGGCCGACGATGGCTTCCAGGCCGCCCTCCAGAGAGAAATCGCCAAGCGGCTGACGCACGCCATAGTCCGGCAGACGAATGTGTTCAGCCTTGACCGTCCCGCCCTCACACAGCGACACCGCCTGGAACAGGACGTTTTCCAGTTGCCGTACATTGCCCGGCCAGTGGTAATGGCTGAGCCGCTCCATGGCCGCCGAAGCCAGTTTGGGCAACGGGCAGCCGATCTGCCGGCTGGCTTGATCGAGGAAGTGTTCCACCAGCGGCGCCAGGCCATCGAGGCATTCGCGCAGCGGCGGGATATGCAGCGACAGCACGTTCAGGCGGTGATAAAGGTCCTGACGGAATTCGCCCCGCGCGCAGAGTTCCGAGAGGTCCACCTGGGTTGCGCAGATCACCCGCACATCCAGGTACACCTCTTCATCGCTGCCGACTCGGCGAAAGCCACCGTCCTGCAGGAACCGCAGCAACTTCACCTGCAGGCGCGCGCTCATTTCCCCGACGCCATCAAGAAATAGCGTACCGCCCGCCGTCAGCTCCAGCAGCCCCAGCTTGCCCTCGGCCCGTGCCCCCTCAAAAGCGCCGGGGCCGTAGCCGAACAGCTCGGTCTCGGCCATCGACTCCGGCAAGCCGGCACAATTGAGCGCCATCAACGGCGATTGGCCACGAGGGCTGGCCAAGTGACAGGCGCGGGCAAGCAGCTCCTTGCCGGTGCCGGTTTCGCCTTCTATTAGTAGCGGCGCATCCAGCGGCGCCATGCGTCGGGCCTCACGGACCACGGCAGCCATGACCTTGGAACTCTGGAAGATGCTGTCGAAGCCACGCAGCTCCTGCTTGCGCACATTGTAGATGCGCTCACCGACGCGGTCGGCACGGTGCAGGGTCAACACTGCGCCGGCCATGGCTTCGCTGTCGTCGTGTTCGGCGGATTGCAGCGGCGCGATGTCCGCCAGGAATACGTCACCCTTGACCTTGACCCGCAGGCCATTGATCCGCGATTTGCTCGCGCGCACCAGTTCCGGCAAGTCGAAATCCTCGGCGTAGCGCGACAGCGGAATGCCCGGCACCTCGTCCACCCGCACCCCGAGCAACTGCGCGGCCGCGCGGTTAGCGGCAACGATCGAGCCCCCCATGTCGATGGACAGCACCGGAAACTCCAGGGCCCCGAGCAATGCATTGAGTTCCATGTGCCGACGTTCGCTGGGCATGAGCCCCACACGCTTTACGCCAAACACCCCGGCAATCGCCTCGAACTGCGGGCGCAAGGCCTGGAATTGCATGTTCACCAGATTCGGACAGAACAGGTAAATGGCATTGCCATGCTCACCGCCGACCTCGCCCTTGGCGACGTTGACGCCGTACTCCACCAACAGGTTGAGAATGTCCCGCAGGATGCCGATGCGGTTCTGGCAATGCACTTTGATACGCATGAAAAGGCCCGAAGAAGGGTAGGCGCCGCGTCTTTTTGTCGCTGGGCGCAGATAGTCGTCAAGATTATGTGACAGTCAGCCGTCTTTTCACAGCCCGACGCATCAATGAACGGCCAATCCGTAACGAATACTTTACGAATATCGGTAAACTTTCCTACAGCACCCTTGCGCAGGCCGCTGAAATCTCGCCCCAATCGGGTTATCAATACGTACATCGCAGGACATAACAAGAACGAATGCCTAGCAGGAGAGCCGTATGAAGCAGACGCACTACGTGGCCCGCGAGCCCGATGCGCAAGGTTTTATCCACTACCCGCCGGAAGAACACGCGGTGTGGAACACCCTGATCACACGCCAGTTGAAGGTGATCGAGGGCCGGGCCTGCCAGGAATACCTGGACGGCATCGACAAGCTCGGCCTGCCCCTGGACCGCATCCCGCAACTGAGCGAAATCAACACGGTGCTGGCCGAGACCACCGGCTGGCAAGTCGCCCGCGTGCCGGCGCTGATCCCCTTCCAGACGTTCTTTGAATTACTCGCCAACAAGCAGTTTCCGGTGGCGACTTTTATTCGCACCCGCGAAGAACTGGACTACCTGCAAGAGCCGGATATTTTCCACGAGATCTTCGGCCACTGCCCGCTGCTGACCAATCCCTGGTTCGCCGAATTCACCCACACCTACGGCAAGCTCGGCCTCGCGGCCACCAAAGAGCAGCGCGTGTACCTGGCGCGCCTGTACTGGATGACCATCGAGTTTGGCCTGGTGGATACGCCCGCAGGCCGGCGCATCTACGGTGGCGGTATTTTGTCGTCGCCCAAGGAAACGGTGTACAGCCTGTCGTCCGAACCCGAGCACCAGGCCTTCGACCCGCTGGAGGCAATGCGTACACCGTATCGCATCGACATCCTGCAACCGCTATATTTTGTCTTGCCCGAGCTCAAGCGCCTGTTCGATGTCGCCCAGGAAGACATCATGGGCATGGTCGAGCGCGGCATGCAGTTGGGTCTGCACGCACCGAAGTTCCCACCCAAACCCAAAGCGGCGTGAACCGTAGGTTTTGATACCAGGTGAATCTGTTCCCTGGCCCCGCGTTGCTTTAGGGTGACGCCACTGACGACCGTTTTCCAGACACTCGAATTCAGGACACCCCACATGACCACCTTGAACCAAGCCCACTGCGAAGCCTGCCGCGCCGATGCCCCGCAAGTCAGCGATGAAGAACTGCCGGTGCTGCTCAAGCAGATCCCCGACTGGAACATCGAAGTCCGCGATGGCGTCATGCAACTGGAAAAGGTTTTCCTGTTCAAGAACTTCAAGTTCGCCCTGGCCTTTACCAACGCCATGGGCGCCATCTCCGAAGCCGAAGGTCACCACCCAGGCCTGCTCACCGAGTGGGGCAAGGTCACGGTGACCTGGTGGAGCCACTCCATCAAAGGCCTGCACCGCAACGACTTCATCATGGCCGCGCGCACCGACGAAGTGGCCAAGGATGCCGAGGGCCGCAAATAATGCACTTCGATGCGATTGGCCGCGTGCCCGGCGACCCGATCCTCGGGCTGATGGACCTGTATGCCCAGGATGCCAACCCGAACAAGTTCGACCTCGGCGTGGGCGTGTACAAGGACGACCAGGGGCTGACACCGATCCTCCCTTCCGTGAAACTCGCCGAGCAGCGCCTGGTGGAGCAGCAAACCACCAAGACCTACATTGGCGGCCACGGCGACGCTGCGTTCGGCAGATTGATCAGCGAACTGGTGCTCGGCGCCGAGTCCACGCTGCTGCGCGCACACCGTGCCGGTGCGACCCAGACTCCAGGCGGCACCGGCGCCCTGCGCCTGAGCGCCGACTTTATCGCCCACAGCCTGCCCGGCCGCGGCGTATGGCTGAGCAACCCGACCTGGCCGATCCACGAAAGCATCTTCGCCAAGGCCGGGATCAAGGTCAGTCACTACCCTTACGTCGGCGCGGACAATCACCTGGATGTGAGCGCGATGCTGGCGACCTTGTCCACGGTGCCCGAGGGCGACGTGGTGCTGCTGCACGCCTGCTGCCATAACCCGACCGGTTTCGACCTGTCCCAGGCTGACTGGCGCCAGGTCCTGCAGATCGTGCGCGAGCGCCACCTGCTGCCGCTGATCGACTTCGCCTACCAGGGCTTTGGCGACGGCCTGGAGCAGGATGCCTGGGCGGTGCGCCTGTTCGCGAGCGAGCTGCCGGAAGTGTTGATCACCAGCTCCTGCTCGAAGAACTTCGGCCTGTATAGCGACCGCGTCGGCGCGCTGATCGTGTGTGCGGCGGATGCCGAAAAGCTGACGGATGTGCGCAGCCAGTTGGCGAATATCGCGCGCAACCTGTGGTCGACTCCGCCGGATCACGGCGCGGCAGTCGTCGCGACGATCCTCGGCGATGCCAAGCTGAAGGCACAGTGGAGCGACGAAGTCGAAGCCATGCGCTCGCGCATCGCACAGTTACGCGCCGGGCTCGTGGAGGCGCTCGCGCCACACGGGCTGGCCGAACGCTTTGCACATATCGGCGCACAACGTGGGATGTTTTCCTATACCGGCTTGAGCGCCGAACAGGTCAAGCAACTGCGCGAGAAACACAGCGTGTATATGGTCAGTTCGGGGCGGGCCAACGTCGCGGGGATCGATGCGACGCGATTGACGCTGCTGGCGCAAGCCATTGCAGACGTTTCGCACACTTAACCGAATAAAATGCAAAACCCAATGTGGGAGGGGACTTGCTCCCGATAGCAATGGATCAGTCGCCAAATGCAGTGACTGACACTGCACGATCGCGAGCAAGCCCGCTCCCACTTGTTGGGCCGAGCAAGGCCTTAACCCGCGACCATCTCCGATTTCAGCAGCGCCTCTTTGGCCTGCGCATCCGCCAATCGATACAACTCGATATGCCCATCCCAGTGCTCGATCAACGCCGAGCACGACTCCACCCAATCCCCGCAGTTGAGGTAATCCACCTCGCCCACCTTGCGAATCTCCGCATGGTGAATATGCCCGCACACCACCCCATGCAATTCGCGCCGGGTCACTTCATGGGCGATGGCTTCTTCGAAATCGCTGATAAAGCTCACCGCCGTCTTCACCTTGTGCTTCAGATACGCCGACAGCGACCAGTAACCGTAGCCATACCGCGCACGCCAGTGATTCAACCAACGGTTCAACGTCAGGGTGAACTCGTAGGCCGAGTCGCCGAGGAACGCCAGCCAGCGGTGATAACGCGTGATCACATCGAACTGGTCGCCGTGGATCACCAGGAGGTGGCGGCCATCGGCGGTGACATGGATGGCTTCGTCCACCAACTGGATGTTGCCCAGGATCAGCTTGGAGTAGCGACGCAGGAACTCGTCGTGGTTGCCGGTGACATAGATCACCTCGGTGCCGCGCTTGGCCATGGTCAACAGGCGGCGGATCACGTTGGTATGGGCCTGGGGCCAATACATGCCGCCGCGCAGCTTCCAGCCGTCGATGATATCGCCCACCAGGTACACCTTGTCGGCGTGGTAGCCCTTGAGGAATTGCGCCAAGTGTTCGGCCTGACAATCCCGAGTGCCCAGATGTACATCGGAAATCCACAGGGTACGAACCCGTTGCTTGCGGCTGGGTGTAGCGAATTCGGCACGGGTCATGGGCATCCCTCGACGGTGTTTTCGCGAGCTTGCGCCCTGGCGATTAATAGCCCATGACAGCTGTGCGTCAGTCTGATGACAGCGCCTGCCGACGGCGAAGCGTTGTAGACTGGCAACCTGCTGCCCAGGAGACCGCGATGAGAGCGTCCCTCACGCTACGCCACTACATCGAAGCACCCATTGCCCACAGCCATGACCATGCGCAGTTGGTCTTCGGCCTGTCCGGGCACCTGGACCTTGAAGTGGAGGGGCGCGGCAGCCAGGTCCGCGAGAGCAGCGTGATGGTGTTGCCCTTCTCGGCCCACCACACCTGCGGCAGTCGCGATGGCAGCCGATGCCTGGTGCTGGACGTGCCCACCGAACACTGGGTGCTGCAATCGTTGGGCGAGCATGCCGATGCCAGCCGCCGCCTGCTCGACCAACCGGCGCGCCTGGCCCTGGATTCGCGGCAAAGCCAGTTGGTGCAATGGCTGGCGCACAGCCCGGTGGACGACCCGCTGATCGTCCAGCAAGGCGCGGTACTGCTGCTGGCCAGCCTCAATCATCCGCTGGCCCCCAGCGTGCCGGGCCGCCGCCTGCCCTACGCCGCGTTCAATGCACATATCGAACGGCACGCCGCCCACCCTCTGCAAGTCGCGGACCTGGCACGCCTCGCCGACCTGTCGGTGGCGCGCCTGCATGCCCGTTTCATCGCCGAGTGCGGGCAGACGCCCATGGACTTCATCCGCAGTCGCCGCCTGCATAAGGCCTTGGGCCTGTTAAGGGAAACGCCGTTGCCCATCGGCGAAATTGCCGAGCGCGTCGGCTATGCCTCGCAAAGCGCGTTTGCCGCAGCGATGCTGCGCGAATTCGGCGCCGCGCCCAGCGCGCTGCGGCGCACCACAAAATAGCGAGTCCTGCGCTAAAAATCGCCAGTCGGGCGACAGACACTCACGCCCCCAGCCTCTAGACTGCGCGCCTGTCACCCCGTTGGTTCAAGGATCGCAATGACTCCCCGCTCAGCCCTCGGCGCCCTGCATATCGGCGCATTGATGTTTGGCCTCACCGGCGTATTCGGCAAACTGGCGGCCGCCTCGCCGGCCATCATCGTGTTCGGCCGTGCCGCGTTTGCGGTGATTGCCCTGGCGATCTTTGCGCGGTTCGCCAGCAATGCGCCGTGGAAACAGCTGCAGATGCGCGACTGGCGCCGGCTGCTGACCAGCGGTGTATTGCTGGCGGCGCACTGGGTCACGTTCTTCATCGCGGTCAAGGTCGCCGGCGTGGCCGTCGCCACCCTGGGGTTTACCGCGTTCCCGGCGTTTACCGTGATCCTCGAAGGCTTGATCTTCCGCGAGCGCATCCGCGCCAACGAAGTGCTGCTGGTGGCTCTGGTCACGGTGGGCCTGGTGCTGGTGACACCGGACTTCAACCTCGCCAGCCAAGCCACGGGCGGCCTGCTCTGGGGCATCGCCTCGGGGTTGCTGTTCTCCCTGCTGTCACTGAATAACCGCGCCAGCTCCGGGCGGGTTCCAGCGGTACAGGCGGCGCTGTGCCAGAACGTGGTGGTCGCGCTGTGCCTGCTGCCCGTGGCGGCGCCGGGGCTGGCGGATGTGCGCGCGCTCGACTGGCTGTGGATCGGCCTGCTCGGTGTGTTCTGTACCGGCCTGGCCCACAGCCTGTTTGTCGCCAGCCTCGCGGTGATCAAGGCCCGCACCGCCTCGGTGGTGTTCGCCATGGAACCGGTCTACGGCATCACCGTCGCCTGGCTGCTGTTTGCCGAAACCCCGACCTTGCGCATGCTGCTGGGCGGCGCGCTGATCATCGTCGCCATCGTGCTTTCCGGCCTGCTGGGCAGCGCCAGCCAGGCCAAACAGCCGGCTGCAACGGCCTGATCTATACTCTGCCCATCCGCAACAGTGTGTCGTCGTCGACGGATAAAGACTTCTCGACGACAGCCAGGGTGTTTAACGGTGCTGCAAGCGAGTGGTCACGCCATTAACGCTATGCAGGAGTTGCATCATGGAAACAGTTATCAGCTTGCTGGTTCAGATCATCAGCGGTGCCGTCGGCGGTAATCTGGCGGGGATGACCAAGCAGAGCCTGGGCACCGGGCTCAATACCTTCCTCGGCGGTGTCGGCGGCCTGGTGCTGGGCCAGCTCGTCTCGGCGCTGACGGGCACATCCGGCGGCGAAGCCATGGATGTGGCGACGGTCGGCAGCAACATCGTCGGCGGTGGCGTCGGCGGCCTGGTGCTGACGTGGGTCGTCGGTTTCATCAAGAGCAAGATGGCCGCCAAGTAGGGGCACATCGCCCGGTCACCGCCCCTGTGCGGCGGTGACCTTCACGCCTTGCGATCGTTGTGCCCCAGGTCGCGCTGCGGGTCGATCTGGTCGCGCACGCGCTGCTTGAGCACCTTGGCCTCCGGAAAGCCGCCGTCAGCCTTGCGCTCCCAGATCTGCACACCGTCGCAGGTGATGCGAAAAGCGCCGCCGGTAGCCGGTTCCAGCGCCACTTTGCCCAGGTCGTCGGCAAAGGTACTCAACAGTTCCTGGGCCAACCATGCGGCGCGCAACAGCCACTGGCACTGGGTGCAATAGGTGATGACGATCTCGGGTTTATTCGGCGACATAATTTGACAGGTTCCTGGCGTAACGGGCTGGGAGGGTCGGGTGGCTATAATACCGGCCTTTATCGTCCAGCCCTGAGATTCATGATGCGCCGCCTGTTGTCCTGCCTGTTGCTGTGCCTGCTGCCCCTTCTTGCCGAGGCGATTGAAACTCCACGCCCGAAAATCGGCCTGGTGCTGTCCGGCGGCGCCGCGCGCGGGCTGGCCCACATCGGCGTGCTCAAGGCCCTGGAGGAACAAGGGATTCATATCGATGCAATTGCCGGTACCAGCATGGGCGCGGTGATCGGCGGGCTGTACGCGTCGGGCTACAAGATCGATGAGCTGGAAAAGCTCGCACTGGGTATCGATTGGCAGCAGGCACTCTCCGATGCGCCACCCCGGGAGGACGTACCGTTTCGCCGCAAGCAGGATGACCGGGACTTCCTGGTCAAGCAGAAACTCAGTTTCCGCGACGATGGCAGCCTCGGCCTGCCGCTGGGCGTCATCCAGGGCCAGAACCTCGCGCTGCTGCTGGAAAGCATGTTTGCCCACAGCAGCAACACGCGAAATTTCGACAAGCTGCCGATCCCCTTCCGCGCTGTCGCAACCGATATCACCACCGGCGAAAAAGTGGTGTTCAGCAAAGGCCACCTGCCCCAGGTGATCCGCGCCAGCATGTCGATCCCGGCCGTGTTCGCGCCAGTGGAACTCGACGGCCGGCTGCTGGTGGACGGCGGCATGACCGATAACATCCCGCTGGACGTGGCGCGGGAGATGGGCGTCGACATCGCCATCGTGGTGGACATCGGCACGCCGCTGCGCTCGCGCAAGCAACTGGCCACGGTGGTGGACGTGCTCAACCAGTCCATCACCCTGATGACCCGGCGCAATTCCGAAGAACAACTCAAGGCCCTGCACCCCAAGGATGTGCTGATCCAGCCGCCTCTGGCCGCCTACGGCGTCACCGACTTCGGCCGCGCCAAGGACATGATCGACGCCGGCTACCGCGCCACCCGCGCCCTCGATGTGCGCCTGGCCCACCTGCGTCCCGCCGAGCCGATCGACCCGGAACTGGTGGCCGCGCGCGCGCCGGGCGAACGGACCCCGATCATCACTGCGATCAGCGTGGAGAACGACTCGAAAGTCAGCGAAGACGTGATCCGCTACTACATCCGCCAAACCCTCGGCGAGCCGCTGAACCTGAGCCGCCTGCAAGTGGACATGGGCACCTTGTATGGCCTGGATTACTTTGAACAGGTGCAATACCGCGTGGTGAAAAAAGGCCACGACAACACCCTGGTGATCAGCGCACGCGGCAAACGCAGCGGCACCGACTACCTGCGCCTGGGCCTGAACCTGTCGGACGACATGCGTGGCGACAGCGCCTTCAACCTCGGCGCCAGCTACCGCATGAATGGCATCAACCGCCTCGGCGCGGAATGGCTGACGCGGGTGCAGATCGGCGATCGGCAAGAGCTGTACAGCGAGTTCTACCAACCGATGGACACCGGCTCGCGCTATTTCGTCGCCCCTTACCTCAAGGCCCAGGCGCAGAACGTCGAACTGATTCTGGACAACGACCCCATCTCCGAATACCGCCTGGAACGCTACGGTTTCGGCCTGAACGTCGGGCGCCAGATCGGCAACAGTGGCGAGCTGCGTTTCGGCGTCGGCGAAGCCTGGGGCAAGGCGGATGTACGCATCGGCGACCGCGACCTGCCAAGCGTGAGCTTCAGCGAAGGCTTCTACGAACTGAAGTACTCCTTCGACTCCCTGGACAACGTGTACTTCCCCCACACCGGCGAAGACATCGGCCTGGCTTGGCGCGAATTCGAACCGGGGCTGGGGTCCGATCAACGCTACCGGCAATGGGAATTCAAGCTGGACAAGGCCATGAGCCACGGCCCGGACACACTCGTACTGGGCGGCCGTTACGGACGCACCATGGATAATACGGACGTGGTGACATCCAGCTTCCTGCTCGGCGGCGCACGGCAGCTGTCGGGCTTCCGCCAGGACGCGATCTCGGGACAGAACGTCAGCTTGATGCGCGCCGTGTACTACCGCCGCCTGACGCCGCGCTCATACTTGCCGCTGGATTTCCCGCTGTACCTGGGCGCGTCGCTGGAACGCGGACGGGCGTGGAACAACGACAATGAGTTCGACAGCGGTTATATCAACGCCGCGAGTATTTTCCTGGGCTTCGACACACCGTTGGGGCCGCTGAATTTCAGCTACGGGTTCAACGACGACAATCAGCAGGCGGTGTACCTGAACCTCGGCCAGACCTTCTGAAACGCTGACCGTAAAACCAACATGGGAGCTGGCTGGCTTGCGATGGCGGTATTTCAGTCGCCAGATCAATTGACTGAATGTCCGTTATCGCAGGCAAGCCAACTCCCACCTATTCGATCTCTGTTGCGCCTGACGTCAGGACTTTTCCAGATTCGCCAGAATGTGCCCATGCACGCGCATGCACACCCGCAGGTCCTCTTCATTCACGCCCACGAACAACTCATGGCGCAATGCAGTGGCGATGGTTTCAATCTGCTCGATCAACGGTCGGGCGCTGTCACACAGCAGGATGCGCTTGGCGCGCCGGTCTTCCACCACCGCCTGGCGCTGCACCAGCCCTTGGCTTTCCAGGCTATCGAGCAAGCGTGCCAGTGTCGGCCCTTCGACGCCGACACTTTGTGCCAGCTCACGCTGCGTCGGCGCTTCTTCGAAACGCGCCAAGTGCAGCAGCACCAGCCAGCGTGCCTGAGACAAGCCCAGCCCCGCCAAACGGCGATCCAGTTCGGCGCGCCAACCTCGGGACATTTGCGCCAACTGCATGCCAAAACGGTGTTGATCGGTTAACGGCATAAAAAACTCATGGTTTAGACTGAAAACAAAGTATGACTAATTATTAGTCAGCTAAGCATGAGCCATGTCAGTAGGCAAGCGCTCGTCTGTACTGATTCGTTTCATCGTCGCAATTGGCACACTAAATTTCGAACTCAGACTGCAACGCGGCACGCACACAGTACAAAACACCCTCGGGAACCCGCCCCGTGAACAACGGTGCAATCTCCGCAACTGGTGGCAGTTCGCCTTCACCGTCCAGGAAGGCATCCTGGATTTCACCGAGCAAATCTTCTGGCAAATCAAGGGCCTGCTCTAACGACAACTGTTGCTTACCGATGGATTCGGCCAGCAGCGTGTAGACGTTTTTTTCCGAGCATTGCAACTGGCCAGCGATCTGGATCGGGGTCATGCCGGCCCGCGCCAGGCTGATCAATTCGTGGCGAATATCGGCAATTTCCTTCGGCGCTTCGGCCTGGCCGCCGAGCACTTCGAGGAAGGCCTGGCCATAACGTTCCAGCTTGCGCGCGCCCACGCCACTGACCCGGCCCATTTCGGCCAGGGTGGTCGGCTGCTCGCGCAACATCTCCAGCAAGGTCGAGTCGGGGAAAATAACGTAAGGCGGCACGCTGTGTTCCTGCGCCAGTTTGCGCCGCAGGGCGCGCAAGGCTTCCCACTGTTCACGCTCCTCGAAGCGCACCAGTTGGCTGGCCTGGCTGGTACTGCTCTTGGCGGTGGTCTGCGGCTTGAGGTCGCGGCGCAGTTCCAGGCTCACTTCCCCCTTGAGCAACGGCCGGCAACTGTCGTTCAGGCGCAGGCCGCCGTAGCCTTCAATGTCGATGTCCACCAGGCCGCGCGCGACCATCTGGCGGAACAGCGATCGCCATTCGCCTTCGGCACGGGCCTTGCCGACGCCGTAGACCGAGAGTTTCTCGTGGCCGAAGCTGCGCACCTTCTCGTTGTCCTTGCCCAGCAACACATCCACCAGATGGCCGACGCCATAACGCTGGCCGGTGCGGTAGATGGCGGACAAACCCTGGCGCGCCGGTTCAGTGGCATCCCAGGTTTGCACGCCGTCGACACAGTTGTCGCAATGGCCGCAGGGTTCGGGCATGTCTTCGTCGAAATACGCCAGCAAGGTCTGGCGGCGGCAACGCGTCTCTTCGCAGAGTGACAGCATGGCGTCGAGCTTGTGCTGTTCCAGGCGTTTGTGGCGCTCGTCACCTTCGGAGTTCTGCAGCATTTGCTTGAGCATCACCACGTCTTGCAGGCCGTAGACCATCCACGCATCGGCCGGCAGGCCATCACGCCCGGCGCGCCCGGTTTCCTGGTAATACGCCTCGAGGGACTTGGGCAGATCCATATGGGCCACGAAGCGCACGTTGGACTTGTCGATGCCCATGCCGAACGCGATGGTTGCCACCATGATCAGGCCTTCCTCGTTGAGGAAGCGCTTCTGATGATAGGCACGCAAGTCGTTGGGCAAGCCTGCATGGTAGGGCAACGCCGGATAACCCTGCTCGCACAGGAAGGCGGCCACTTCGTCGACCTTCTTGCGCGACAGGCAATAGACGATGCCCGCATCGCTGCGCCGCTCGGACAGGAACGCCAGCAACTGCTTGCGCGGCTGCTCCTTGGGCACGATGCGATAGAAAATATTCGGCCGGTCAAAGCTCGACAGGAAGCGCTCGGCGTTCTGCAAATGCAGGCGCTCGACGATTTCTTCGCGAGTGCGCTTGTCGGCGGTGGCGGTCAGGGCGATACGCGGGACGTCGGGGAACAGTTCCGCCAACTGCCCCAACTGCAAATATTCGCGACGGAAATCATGCCCCCATTGCGATACGCAGTGCGCTTCATCAATGGCGAACAGGGCGATTTCCAGGCTCTGCAAGAAGGCCAGCATGCGCGGCTGCACCAGGCGCTCGGGGGCCAGGTAAAGCATTTTCACTTCGCCGCGCTTGATACGCGCGGCCAGGTCGCGCTGCTGTTCGGCGCTGAGCGTGGAGTTCAATGCGGCGGCAGCAACGCCGAGTTCCTCAAGGGTCGCCACCTGATCGTCCATCAGCGCGATCAACGGCGAGACCACCACGGCAAGGCCGTTACGCAGCAACGCCGGCACCTGGAAACACAACGACTTACCACCGCCGGTCGGCATCAGGACGAGGGCATCACCGCCATTGGCCACGCGCTCAATGATCGCACCCTGGCGGCCACGAAAACTGTCGTAGCCGAAGATGTCCTTGAGGACGCGTTGAGCCTGCTCGAGCATGTAAAACTCCAAATATCGCCGAAATCCCTCCATACAGGCTGGCCGAAAAAGCGCGTATCTACGGAAAATAATCCGTAAGCGAAGTTTTCTCGGATTGGCGCTGGCCTGCAGGGGGCATCACAAAACGCGGCAGTATACCCGAGCGTCGGCCGGCAAAGGGCGCGGCTGACGAACAGCGGCCGCTATCTAAAACCGGCCAAATATGCAGTGTGGCTGGCCTGGGCGCTCAAGAAAGCCTAGAATTCAGCATCGTTTATTCCCAAGGTAGTCCTTCAATGTCCTTCGCTGAGCAACTAACCCGCCTGCAAGCCTTCCTCGACGCCGATGAGCTGCATGACGAGGCGCTGGACTACGTGGCCGCCCACGGCTACCTGACCGCCCTGTCGATTTCTTCCGACATCGTGCCGGACCGTGAGTGGATCGACGCCTTGTTCGCCGAAGAGCCTCATTACGCTGACGCCGCCCAGCGCGAAGAGATCGAAGCCACCCTGCTCGCCCTCAAGGCCCACATCGGTCGCCAACTGGCCTCCGACGAGGAATTCGAGCTGCCGTGCGACCTCGACCTGGGCGAAGAGCCGGACGACTCCGACCTGCGCGGCTGGTGCATCGGCTTCATGGAAGGTGTGTTCCTGCGCGAAGCCGCCTGGTTCGAAACCGCCGAAGAAGAAGTCAGCGAAATGCTGCTGCCGATCATGGTCGGTTCGGGCCTGTTCGACGACCAGCCGGAGTTCTCCGACATCGCCGCCGACGCCAATCTGATGGACGACATGATCGTACAGATCCCGGAAGCCCTGACCGCCCTGTACCTGCTGTGCAACGCCCCCGACGAAAAACCGGCGCTCCTCAAGCCACGTCACCACTGAGTCGCACGCCCGTGATCGCCATGGGCAAGCGCTCGCCGCTCCTGCGTTACGCACTGCTGGCCATCGGCTGGCTGAGCGTAGCGCTGGGGGTGATCGGCATCTTCCTGCCGGTATTGCCCACCACCCCCTTCCTGCTTCTTGCCGCCGCCTGCTTCGCGCGCAGCTCCCCGCGTTTCTATGCCTGGCTGGTGGAACACCCGCGCCTGGGCCCATGGATTCGTGACTACCTGGACGGCAATGGCATCCCGCTCAAGGGTAAGGTCTACGCCATCGGCCTGATGTGGCTGAGTATCGGTTTTTCCTGCTACCTGGTGCCTCTGCCGTGGGCCCGCGGCTTCATGCTGACCAGCGCGGTACTGGTGACGATCTACATCCTGCGCCAGAAAACCCTGCCGCCGCGCTGAGCCTCTTTAACACCGTGCCCTGCGACATTAGTGCTCACAAGACCTTGGTCGACACTGACTAATCCCCAGGCATCATGCGAGACTGTCCAACCGGGCCCGAAATGCCTGGGCGTGTTTCTGTCCGGAGTTACCATGACGCTGTCCAGCGGGCTGATCGCCGCCGTTGCCTTGGCCTATATGGCCATTATGTTTTCCATCGCCTTTTACGGTGACCGCCGCCATGCGCCGTTGCCACCGCGCATGCGTGCCTGGGTGTACAGCCTGTCGTTGGCCGTTTATTGCACCAGCTGGACCTTCTTCGGCGCCGTAGGCCAGGCGGCCGAACAACTGTGGGCGTTTATACCTATCTACCTGGGACCGGTGCTGTTGCTGGTATTCGCCCCCTGGGTCCTGCAAAAGATGATTCTGATCAGCAAGCAGGAAAACATCACTTCCATCGCTGACTTTATCGCCGCACGCTACGGCAAATCCCAGTCGTTGGCGGTGGTGGTCGCGCTGATCTGCATGGTCGGCGTGTTGCCTTACATCGCCCTGCAACTGAAGGGCATCGTACTCGGGGTGAACCTGCTGATCGGCGCCGGCGCGGATACCACCGGCACCCGCGCCCAGGACACGGCGCTGATCGTATCGCTGGTGCTGGCGCTGTTCACCATTGTCTTCGGTACGCGCAACCTCGACGCCACCGAACACCACCGCGGCATGGTGCTGGCGATTGCCTTCGAGTCGCTGGTCAAGCTGTTCGCGTTTCTCGCAGTCGGCGTGTTTGTGACCTACGGCCTCTACGACGGTTTCGACGACTTGTTCAGCCAGGCGATGTTGGCACCACGCCTGGAGGAATACTGGAACGAAACCGTCAACTGGCCAACGATGGTGGTACAGACCGGCGTCGCGATGATGGCGATCATCTGCCTGCCCCGGCAGTTTCACGTCACCGTCGTGGAAAACATCGACCCCCAGGATTTGCGCCTGGCCAAATGGGTTTTCCCTGCGTACCTGATCCTCGCCGCGCTGTTTGTCGTACCGATCGCCCTCGGCGGCAAAATGCTCTTGCCCGGCTCGGTGCTACCCGATTCCTACGTGATCAGCCTGCCCTTGGCTGAGGCCCATCCGATCCTCGCCCTACTGGCGTTCATTGGCGGCGCGTCAGCCGCCACCGGCATGGTGATTGTGGCGAGCATCGCGTTGTCGACCATGGTGTCCAACGACATGCTGCTGCCTTGGCTGTTGCGCCGCTCCAGCGCAGAACGGCCGTTTGAAGTATTCCGCCACTGGATGCTCTCGGTACGCCGCGTCAGCATTGTGCTCATCCTGCTGCTGGCGTATGTCAGCTACCGATTGCTCGGCTCCAGCGCGAGCCTGGCGACGATCGGCCAGATTGCCTTCGCCGCGGTGACCCAACTGGCACCTGCCATGCTCGGCGCGCTGTATTGGAAACCGGCGAATCGACGCGGCGTGTTTGCCGGCTTGGCGGCAGGCACGTTCCTGTGGTTCTACACCTTGGTCCTACCGGTTACCGCGAAAAGCCTGGGCTGGTCGCTCAGCCTTTTCCCCGGTCTGACCTGGTTGCATTCCCACCCGCTCGGCTTGCCCCTCACGTCGCTGACCCTGGGCACCGTGTTCTCCCTGGCGGGCAACTTCACACTGTTCGTCTGGGTTTCGATGCTTTCGCGTACCCGGGTGTCCGAACACTGGCAGGCCGGGCGCTTCATCGGCCAGGAAACCAGCCAACGCGCCAGCACTCGCTCCATGTTGTCGGTCCAGATCAGCGACCTGCTGAGCCTGGCGGCGCGCTTTGTCGGCGAAGAACGCGCGCAGCAGAGTTTTATCCGCTTCGCCTATCGCCAGGGCAAAGGCTTCAACCCCAACCAGAATGCCGATAACGATTGGATCGCGCATACCGAACGCCTGCTGGCGGGTGTACTCGGCGCCTCCTCGACTCGCGCAGTCGTAAAGGCCGCGATTGAAGGTCGGGACATGCTGCTGGAGGACGTAGTACGGATCGCCGACGAAGCCTCCGAAGTGCTGCAATTCAATCGGGCCCTGCTACAAGGCGCCATCGAAAACATCACCCAGGGCATCAGCGTGGTGGATCAGTCTCTCAAGCTGGTGGCGTGGAACCGCCGTTACCTGGAGCTGTTCAACTACCCCGAGGGATTGATCAGCGTCGGCCGGCCGATTGCCGACATCATTCGCTATAACGCCGAGCGCGGCTTGTGCGGACCGGGCGAGGCCGAAGTGCATGTGGCGCGACGCCTGCACTGGATGCGCCAAGGCCGCGCGCACACCTCCGAACGCCTGTTCCCGAATGGACGGGTGATTGAACTGATCGGCAACCCGATGCCCGGCGGCGGTTTCGTCATGAGCTTCACCGACATCACCGCGTTCCGCGAGGCCGAACACGCACTGACCGAGGCGAACGAGGGCTTGGAACGACGGGTCACCGAGCGGACACACGAGCTATCGCAGCTCAACGTGGCGCTCACCGATGCCAAGGGCGTGGCCGAGTCCGCGAACCAATCGAAGACGCGCTTTCTCGCAGCGGTCAGCCATGACCTGATGCAACCGCTGAACGCTGCACGCCTGTTCTCCGCCGCCCTCTCCCACCAGAACGACGGCCTGTCGAGCGAAGCCCGGCAACTGGTGCAACACCTCGACAGCTCGCTGCGTTCCGCCGAAGACCTGATCAGCGACCTGCTGGACATCTCACGCTTGGAAAACGGCAAGATCAACCCACAACGCCAGCCGTTCGTGCTCAACGAACTGTTCGACACCCTCGGCGCCGAATTCAAGGCGCTCGCCCAGGAACAAGGCCTGCGCTTCCGCTTGCGCGGCAGTCATTTGCGCGTGGACAGTGACATCAAGTTGCTGCGCCGGATTTTGCAGAACTTTCTGACGAATGCGTTCCGCTATGCCGACGGCCCAGTGCTGCTGGGTGTACGCCGACACCAGGGCGAGTTGAGCCTGGAAGTCTGGGATCGCGGCCCCGGCATTCCGCTGGATAAACAGAAGGTGATTTTCGAGGAGTTCAAACGCCTGGACAGCCACCAGACCCGCGCCGAAAAGGGCCTCGGCCTGGGCCTGGCGATTGCCGATGGCCTGTGTCGCGTATTGGACCATCGCCTGAGCGTGCGCTCATGGCCGGGCAAGGGCAGCGTATTCAGCGTGCGCGTGCCGCTGGCTCGCAACCAGACCAGCACACCGATCAAGACCGCGCAGGAAACCGGTCTGCCCCTGAGCGGCGCGCGGGTGCTGTGTGTGGATAACGAAGAAAGCATCCTGATAGGCATGCGCAGCCTGCTGACGCGCTGGGGCTGCGAAGTATGGACCGCCACCGACCAGGCACAGTGCGCGGCGCTGCTGGCCGACGGCGTGCGCCCACAACTGGCGCTGGTGGATTACCACCTGGACCACGGCGAAACCGGCACGGAGTTGATGGGCTGGTTACGCACACAGTTGGCGGAGCCGATTCCCGGCGTGGTCATCAGCGCCGACGGTCGTCCGGAGATGGTGGCGCAAGTGCATGCGGCGGGGCTGGATTATCTGGCCAAACCGGTGAAGCCGGCGGCGTTGCGCGCCTTGCTCAGCCGGCATTTGCCCCTTTGATCAGCCACCTATTCGGGCAGGTGCGCCACCCCGTCGGAGTCGGTCATTGCCCGCTCCAGCAGGTCGGCGGGCAAGCTCTTGCTGGCGCGGGCGCCGAGCAACCTTAACTGTTCGGTGCGGCTGACCAGATTACCGCGACCATCTGTCAGCTTATTCCGCGCTGCGCTGTAAGCCTTATCCAATTGCTGCAGACGGTTACCCACTTCATCCAGGTCCTGGATAAACAGCACGAACTTGTCGTACAGCCAGCCGGCGCGCTCAGCGATTTCCCGGGCGTTCTGGCTCTGGCGTTCCTGCTTCCACAGGCTGTCGATGACCCGCAGGGTGGCGAGCAAGGTGGTGGGGCTGACGATGACGATATGACGGTCGAAGGCTTCCTGGAACAGGTTGGGCTCAGCCTGCAAGGCCGCCGAAAAAGCGGCTTCAATCGGCACGAACAGCAACACGAAATCCAGGCTGTGCAAGCCCTCCAGGCGTTTGTAGTCCTTACCGGCCAAGCCTTTGACGTGATTGCGCAGGGACAGCACATGCTGTTTGAGCGCCGCCTGGCCGATCACCTCGTCGTCCGCCGCCACGTACTGCTGATAGGCCGTCAGGCTGACCTTGGAGTCCACCACCACCTGCTTGTCACCGGGCAACATGATCAGCACGTCCGGCTGGAAGCGCTCACCGTCCGGACCTTTCAGGCTGACCTGGGTCTGGTACTCGCGGCCCTTCTCCAGGCCGGCGTGTTCCAGCACGCGCTCAAGAATCAGTTCACCCCAGTTGCCCTGGGTCTTCTGGCCTTTCAGCGCACGGGTCAAATTCGTGGCTTCGTCCGACAGACGCAGGTTCAGTTGCTGCAGGCGTTCAAGCTCCTTGCCCAGGGAAAAGCGCTCGCGGGCTTCATTCTGATAGCTTTCTTCGACACGTTTTTCGAAGGACTGGATGCGTTCTTTCAAGGGATCGAGCAACTGTCCGAGGCGCTCCTGACTGGTTTCGGCGAAGCGCTGTTCGCGCTCGTCGAAAATCTTCCCGGCCAGTTCGGCGAACTGCGCCCGCAATTCGTCCCGCGAGCCCTGCAGGTCGGCGAGGCGTTGCTGATGGCTGTCCTGTTGCTCGCGCAGCTCCGCACGCAAGGCCGCCGACAACGCGTCAAGGCGACGCAGTTCGGCTTCCTTGGCGCTGCGGTCGAGGTTCCAGGCGTGGGCGGCGTCGCGGGCATTGTCGCGATCGATCTGCAGCAATTCGACTTCGCGGCGCACGGCGGCCAGGTCTGCCTGCTTGGCGGCGTTGGCCTGGCTGAGGTCGCTGATTTCGTCACGGCTGGCGTCCAGTTGGGCCGCCAACCCTTCCTGGGCCAGTTGCGCGGTGGTCAGGCGCTCTTCAAGCAATTCCCAGCCAGCCATGCGCGCGGCCAGACGGCGCTGGAGCTGCCAGCACACGGCCAATAACGGCACTGCCGCGCCAGCAAGTCCCAGGGCAATACTGGTCCAGTCAAAAGCCATAGCCATGTCTGCCATCACCGAAAAAGAGCAAGGTTAACCAAGCAAGGGGGTTGAGGACAGCTCAGTCTTCGACCTGGCCCAATTCACGCTGGGCGCGGCGGTCACCGGCACGGGCAGCCAGGCGCAGCAGTTCGTGGCCGATGCGGCGGTCGCGGGCATTGTCGCATTCGCGGCACATCAATTGGCCGAGTCGGCTTTGCGCTGCGACCACGCCATCACGGGCCGGCTGTTTGAGCAAGCGTCCGGCAAAATGTTTGATGTTGGTGCTGTGACCGAGACGCGGGCTGTCGAGCAACCACAAGGCCACTTTCAAGGAGAAACGTTTGGGTGGGGTAACAACCGGAGGGGTGTCGGTAACAGAAGATGATACTGAGCGAAACTTCATAAAGCACTGCGGGACAGAACGGAAGGCGCGCCACTCTACTCTTTTTTTCGTACAGGTAAAGCCGAAAAAACCCTGCACGCCCGTGCTAGAGCAAGCGCTCGGGACAATCCACAGAAGCTGTGGATAACTCAGTGGACAACCCACCTTTAACTCGCGCAAAGCCCCATGGAATGGGGGCCGCAGTCAAACTGACGATTTTTTCACCAATAAAAAAAAGCGATATTTTTCATTGACTTAAATTTTCATTACAGGCAAATGGGGCCAGATGGAAACACTTGACAGAACGGTGACACATACCGTGAACAATGTGTACAAGTCCCTTTGCTCCGGTTATATCGCCAAGGTTTTTTGATCCGACACGGCTTGAACATGTTACCGGCACGGCCAGGCAGGGACTTTTCAAATTCAATGCGGGTCGCCACACTGCCGCACCTACAACGCAACCATGTACGGGTCGATGAAAGGAATTCTGTTATTCACCGTGTTGCTGCTGGCCATTTGCGCGACCTCCCTGGGAATCAACGCCGCTCTGCCTTCGCCGGACGGCGCATTGTTTGCGATCGCGATCCTGCTCTCCGCCGCGTTCACCGCCGCCAGCCTGTGCATCGAGTTGGGCGAGGGCCGGATCAATGACATGGGCGACGTCTTGAAAATGATCGAGACCGGCCAGTCCCTGCGCCTGACCCTGGCCGCGTATGCGCTGGGCTGCTCGCTGGCGGCAGCGGTCACGGTGCTGGTGTATCACGGGATGCTGGAGGGCTGACTGAAGTTTTTTTACCGATACGCTTCCATTCCCCGTTTCGATCCGTTACTATCCGCGGCGTTAGTACCAAGCTGAAAGTCAATTCTGGTCGAACAACTCCCCTGAACAACACGGGATCGACCACCTTGATGGTTTCCAGGTATCACTTGCGACGACACAGCCTTTGAACAAGCAAAGGGTGTCGCGAAGTCTCAATACTCTGACCGAACCAACCTGCCAATTGATCAGGATCTTCACCCCGGGCCCAGAACCTTAGCCCCTGTTGTGTTGCCTGCCCTCCTAAGTACCTACCTGCCAGCCCAAGCGCGCCTAAACTATTAGCGCTTCAAACTGGCTGCTTTGTTCCAGTCGGGTTCTTCGTTCGATCAATAGTGATCGACGTCACTGGAACGTTTTAACGTTGCGCGGTTCTTAACCGTGTCATTTGTAGGAACACCCATAATATGTCCACTCAAATCCATACTCAGGACGCCATTCGCGCCCTCACCAACGCTTTTGCACCAATGAACTGCCTGATCATGGCCGCTCGCAAAGGCTGCTTCAGCTTCACCCTGGTCAACGAACACGGTATCGCTCGTCACAGCGAACGCCTGTACCCCGATCAATACTCCAGCGCAGAGCCGCTGCAGGCCGTGATCGAGCGTACCCGTCAGGCACTGATTGCCTGATCGACCGAAGTCGCCGAAACCCAAAAACCCTGTTTAAAAAGCAGGGTTTTTTATTGCCCGGTATTCAGGTTTTGAATATTTGCACTCAGCACGAATAGATATAAACGTTATAACTGAATAAAGAAGATGTTTTTAAAACAGTCCTTTACACCACGAATATGACACTACACTTCAACTCAAGCGGCATGATCCGCTTCCGACGGGCCTGAGATCCGATCCACCGCTGCCAAGCCCCCACCCGCTCAGGCTTCGTCGACCACTTTCACGGATAGAGGCGAGTATGGGTATCGCTGCCAGCGAATTGTGTCGTTATGTGATCAGGCCGACGCTTGTTTACCTCGGGCGCCACAACCAGACCGCTGAATCCCTGCTGCTGGGCATTGCCGCCAGCCAGTCGGAACTTGGCTCCGCCTTGCACGACCGTCGCGGCCACGGCCTCTACAGCATCTCCGACCAGCGTCACCGCGCCCTATGGGACACCTACCTGGCGCTGGACCCCGAACGCGCCAGCCTGGTACGCGGCCTGGCCAGCCAGCACGCCTTCCTTGGCGCGCCCCAGCTTGAGCTGACCGTCAACCTGCGTTATGCCACCGCCATCGCCTGGTTACTGGTGGAACAACAGCGCCCCGCCTTGCCCGAACCAGGTGACGTATTGGCCATGGCGCGTATCTGGAAAGAAATATTCCACCCTCAAGGCCGTCTTCGCGATTTCACCCACGCCTGGAAAACCTGTGTTTCATCCATGAATCAGGTGACCTGCTGATCGGGCAATTTACAAAATCCGGCAAAATGCGGCGATTTTGGTAGGATTGTCCTACAAAACAGCTCTATCTCCTGTGTTACAGCCTATAGCGCGATATGTAATTTGTTGATACTTTCCGCTGCGGTGATCACACGGAGTTCTAATAATGAAAAAAGTAATGCTCAAGACCACACTTAGCCTCGCCGTTGCCATGGCCTCTTCCTACGTCTTCGCAAGTGGCTTTGCCCTTAACGAACAAGACGTCGCCGGGATGGGTACGGGCTTCGCAGGACGCTCTTCTACTGCCGAAAACGCAAGCACTGTCTACGGTAACCCAGCCGGTATGGCTCGCCTGGAAGGCCAACAAATTACCGGCGGTTTCGCGGTGATCGATGCCTCCACCGATATCAAAGATGCCGGCGGCCGTTCCAGCGGGACCAACAAAGGCGACATGGTGCCTTTCACTGGCGTGCCTTTCGGCTTCTACACCAACAAACTCAACGATCAATGGTCTATCGGCTTCGGTGTTTATGCACCGTTCGGCCTGAAAACCGACTACGAAAGTGGTTTCCAGGGTCGCGGGTTTGGCAACAAGAGCGAAGTATCGGTCATCACCTTCCAACCGACTGTCAGCTACGCGTTCAATGATCGCGTTTCCATCGGTTTTGGTCCGACCATCAACCGTATCGACGGCACCCTGGAATCGCGGCCGAGCCTGGCTGGCCTGGGGATGCCAGGCGACAACAAAGTCAAAGTCAAAGGCGACGACACCGCCCTGGGCTTTAACGCCGGTATCCTGGTTCAAGCCACCGATACCACTCGCGTCGGCCTGACCTATCACTCGAAAGTGAAGTACAAACTCGAAGGCCACACCGACGTCACCAAAGCGTCCACGGTTCCATCGGGAGTGCTGGCCAATAACCGCTACGACGCCTCATTGAAAGTCGACACGCCTGAATCCTGGGACCTGTCGGTGACTCAAGACCTCAACGACGCCTGGAAACTGTATGCGGGTGCGACCTGGACTCGTTGGAGTCGCTTGAAAGACATCATCATCAAAAACGAAGGTGTGACAAGGACTAACGGAGGCGCACTGGCACCTGCGCTTGTCGGCACTATCACTGAACCGCAGAACTGGCACGACACCTGGGCTTACGCCTTGGGTACCTCGTATCAGCTCACCAAGCAGGTGGTACTGCGTACCGGCCTGTCCTTCGACCAGTCGCCAACCAACAACACCGATCGTTCGCCGCGCATTCCTACCGGTGACCGGACCATCTTCAGTGTCGGTATGGGTTACGCAGTGATGGATAACATGACCGTTGACCTGGCTTACTCCTACCTCAAGGAAGAGTCGGTCAAAGTCAACAAATCCAACGCGCTGGGTTCCTACAGCTCCAAATATGAAAACAGCGCCAACGGTTTCGGCCTGGGCGTGACTTACAAGTTCTGACCTGCTCGCGCATAAAAAGCCCCGCTCTCCGGCAAAGGAGGCGGGGCTTTTCAATGGGTAACGATCAGGGTTTCGACGCCAACGCTGCCTCTACCGCCTTGAGCAAGTCCGGGCTGTCCGGCTTGGTCAGGCTGGAAAAATTGGCAATCACCTTGCCCTGGCGATCCACCACGTACTTGTAGAAATTCCACTTCGGCGCGCTGCTCTGCTGCGCCAGCACCTTGAACAGATGCACTGCGTCCGGCCCCTTGACCGCCTGCGGCTCGGTCATGGTGAAGGTGACGCCATAATTCACGTAGCAGACCTTGGCGGTTTCCTCGCCGGTCTTGGCTTCCTGCTTGAAGTCATCGGACGGCACACCAATCACTTCCAGCCCCTGGTCCTTATAGCGCTGGTACAGAGCCTCAAGGCCTTTGAATTGCGGCGCAAAGCCGCAGAAGCTGGCGGTATTGACGATCACCAAAGGCTTGCCGGCAAAGCGTTGGCACAGGTCGATGGATTCCTTGGCGCGCAACTTGGGCAACTGCCCCTCCAGCAACGGCGGGCAACTGGCGGCCATCGCCGCACCGCTAAAAGCAGCCATCAGGACGGGTACTGCAAGCCAGCGCATCTGCATGTCGTGTGTCCTTCAAAATAGTCAGACCACGAACTTAACAGATCGACATACCCAGTTGCATCAACGCCAGCCCACCGCGCTGCCAGCCCCACCATGCCAGAAGCAGCAGCAGCGTTGCCGCCGCTGCCCCAACGAACCAATACCCATTGGAACTCATGCCGCCTCCATCTGCGTCTGCAACCGCGCCACCGGCCGCTCGCGCACCGGCCAGTTCAGGGCGGCGGCGAGCAGACTCAAGAGAATCGCCACTTGCCAGATCAAATCGTAGTTGCCGGTTCGATCATAGACCACCCCGCCCAACCAGCCACCGAGGAACGAACCGAGCTGGTGGAACAGGAACACGATCCCACCGAGCATCGAGAGGTTTCGCACACCAAACAGCGTGGCGACCGTGCCATTGGTCAGCGGCACCGTGGACAGCCACAGGAAGCCCATCGCCATACCGAACAGGTAGGCCGTGACTTCAGTCACCGGCGCCCACAGGAACAGCACGATCACCACCGCGCGCAACAGATACAAAGCGGTCAGCAGGCGCGGCTTGGACATGCGCCCGCCAAGCCAGCCGGCGGTGTAGGTGCCGGCGATATTAAACAGGCCAATCAAGGCCAATACGGTGGTGCCGGTAGTCGCCGGCAAATGCTGATCGACCAGGTAGGCCGGCAGATGCACGCCGATAAACACCACTTGGAAACCGCAGACGAAAAAACCGAACGCCAGCAACCAGAACCCGGAGTGAGAACAGGCTTCCTTCAGTGCTTCACGCAAGGTTTGCTGGCCAGCCATCACAGGCAGCGGCCGATCCTTGAGCATGCTCACCAGCGGCAGAATCAGCGCCACCATCAAGCCCAACGCCAGCAGCGCCGCCGACCAGCCCAACCAACTGATCAAACCCAGGGTGCCCGGCACCATGGCGAACTGGCCGAAAGAACCGGCGGCGCTGGCAATGCCCATGGCGATGCTGCGCTTTTCCGGCGGTACCGCACGGCCGACCACACCCAGGATCACCGAGAATGAAGTGCCGGACAGGCCGATACCAATAAACAAACCGGCGCTCAACGACAGTGACCAGGCCGAGTCGGACATGCCCATCAATACCAGGCCGACGGCGTACAACACCCCGCCAACCAGCACGGCCTTGCTCGCCCCAAAACGGTCGGCCAGGGCGCCGGTGAACGGCTGCGCCAGGCCCCAGATCAGGTTCTGCAGGGCGATAGCGAAGGCAAACGTCTCACGGCCCCAGCCGAACTCGGCGCTCATCGGTGCCAGGAACAGACCGAAGCCATGCCGCACACCCAGCGACAACGCCAGGATCAGCGCACTCCCCACAAGAATCCAGCCACTGGTGCGCCACATCGAGGTCATTTCTTATTCTCCTTTTACGGGTATATACCCGCTTGTAGTCGAACAAACCCGCGCTCAGGCAAGTTCATCCAGCAAGGCCAACAGGGTTTCGCGTTTTTCCGCGCCCAGCCGATCAATCAATTTCTGCTGCGCCGCTTCCCACGCTGGCAACGCCGCGGCCAGTCGTTCTGCACCGGCTTCGGTCAACAGCACCAGGCGGTTGCGCAGATCGTCGCCTTCGACCAACCGCACCAGGCCTTCGCCTTCCAGCACGCGCAGGTTGCGCCCCAAGGTACTGCGATCCAGGCCCATGGCGTCGGCCAGGCTGGAAATGCTCGGTTGATCGAGACGCTGCAAATTGCACAGCAGAGAATACTGGGCGACGTTGATCCCGAAGCCGTCGAGAGCGCCGTCGTAATGCCTGCTGACGCCACGGGCGGCACGTCGCAGGTTGGTGCATAAACATTGGGAGGCAAGCATGGAACGTGTATATACCCGCGATTAAGGAAATGCAAGCAAGTGTTACAGCGCCAGCCCGACCACAACCGCCACTTCCAGCAGCTCCAGCAGAGCGCCAGCGGTGTCCCCGGTGGTGCCGCCGAGACGCCTGACCATCAACTGACGCAAGCCGATAAAACACAGCGCCGCGAGCAGCACCGCGATCCCACCGCTGAAACCACCGATCAGCAGGCAGGCCAGGCCGCTGAGGATCAGCACCTGCTGGCCGACAATCCTTGGTAAGTGATCCGACAATGCCTGGCCCAATCCTCCGGCACGCACATAGCGCGTGGTGAGAAACAGCGCGAGCATCGACGCACGCCCGATCAGCGGCGCGAGGATCAGTGCCGCGCCGTTGTGCTGCTCGATCAGCGCCACCAGGGCGGTGAACTTGAGCAGCAATACCAGGCCGAGGGTGACCACGGCGATCGGCCCGCTGCGCGGGTCCTTCATGATGGTCAGGGTGCGTTCGCGATCGCCAAACCCACCGAGCCAGGCGTCGGCGCTGTCCGCCAGCCCGTCCAGGTGCAAGCCGCCGCTGAGCAACACCCAGGCCGTCAGTAACAACGCGGCGTGCAGCAACAACGGCGCGCCCGCCAGCGCGAGGTTCAGGCCCCACAACAGCAGGCCGAACAACAGGCCCACCAGCGGATAAAACAGCAGTGAGCGCCCCAGTTCCTGCGGTTGCGGCATGCCCGGCAGACGAATCGGCAGGCTGCTCAGGAACTGCAGGGCGATCCAGAACGGCAGCATGTTCAGCGCCCTTCCTTCAACGCGCCGTCGGCCGCAACCTGCAGGCCGAACAGTGCGCCATGGGCGACTTCGACATTCAGCAACTGCGCTCGGGGCAAACCGCGCGCCCGGGCCAGCAGCAGACGCATCACGCCACCGTGGCTGATCAACAACACACGCTGTCCGGCATAAGCCTGATGCAAGCGTGAGACCGCGCCGAGAACCCGATCGGAAAAGTCGCTGACACGTTCGCCGTCAGGTGGCGTGAAGCTATAGGGGTCGGCCCAGAACGCGCCCAGCCCGTCGGCGTCGGTCTCCATCAACGCCGCCGCGCTCTGCCCTTCCCAGGCGCCGAAGTGCAGTTCCTGCAGGGCCTTTTCCAGGCTCACCGGCACGTTGAGTGTTGCGCCCAGTTCTTGCGCGAACCGCGCACACCGCTGCAGCGGCGAACTGATCAATCGGTCCCATGGGCCCTGTCCGGCCACCGCAGCGCGCATCTGCGCCCAGCCGTTTGCGGTGAGCGCATCGTCGAGGCTGCCGCGCAGGCCACCGCCCAACTCGGTTTCGCCGTGGCGCAACAGGTCCAGGTGCAAGGTCATGCCGGGCGGTCCGCCACGGCGGCTTCGGCGAATGTCGCCATCTGCCCGTGCAGCGCGCAGGCCAGGCGCAGCAGCGGCACCGCCAACGCCGCGCCGCTGCCTTCGCCGAGCCGCAGGCCGAGTTCGAGCAACGGTTGCGCGTCGAGGCAGTGCAGCACGTGGCGATGGCCAGGCTCGGCGCCGCGATGGCCGAACACCAGCCACTCCCGGCACGCCGGGTTCAGCCGCGTGGCGACCAACGCCGCGACGCTGCAGATAAAGCCGTCCACCAGCACCACGATGCCGTCCTGGGCGCAGGCCAGATAGGCACCGACCAACGCCGCGATCTCCAACCCGCCGAGGTTGAACAGGGTGTGCAGCGCATCACCGCGTTGTGCGGCATGCACCGCCAGTGCGCGTTCGATGACAGCGACTTTGTGGCTGACACCTTGGGCATCCAAGCCGGTACCCGGCCCGGTCAAATCACTCACCGGGCAATCAAGCAAGGCACACGCCAACGCGCTGGCGGCGGTGGTGTTGCCGATCCCCATCTCGCCGCCGATAAACAGCTGCGCGCCGCTCGCCAACGCACGGCGCGCGCTGTCGCGACCGGCCTGCAGCGCCAGCCGCCCTTGCGCCTCGGTCATCGCCGGGCCGTTGACGAAGTTGGCGGTGCCCGCTGCGATATTCAGGTGACGCACGCCGGGCAGGTTCAGCGACGGCGTCACCGTGCCGAGGTCGATCACTTCCAACTGCGCCGCCAGTTGCTGCGCCAATACGCTGATGGCCGCACCGCCGGCGACAAAGTTATGCAGCATCTGCCCGGTGACTGCCTGGGGATACGCCGACACACCTTCGGCCACCACGCCGTGGTCGCCGGCAAAGATGGCGATCCACACCTGCTCCATCGCCGGTTTGACCTGGCCTTGCAGGCCGGCCAACTGCACCGCCAACGCTTCCAGGCGACCGAGGGAGCCGGCCGGCTTGGTCAATTGCTGTTGGCGCGCCAAGGCGTGTTGATACGCCGAAGCGTCGCTGGCCTTGCACGGGTTGAGCCACCAGGTTTCCGTCATAACGCAGTACCTTTCAAAGTCAGGGGCAGGCCGGCAACGGTCAGGACAACGCGCTGACACCGTTCGGCCAAGGCTTGATGCAGCCAACCGGCTTCATCCACATAGCGGCGAGTCAATTCGCCCAGCGGCACGACACCCAAACCGGTCTCGTTGCTGACAAACAGGATTTCACCTGGCAATGAGGCCAGGCTTTCGAGCAATTGGTCACGCTCAAAAGCCAGGCGCTCGGGGTTATCGAGCAGCAGCAGATTGGTCAGCCAGAGCGTGAGGCAATCCACCAGCAGGCAGCGCTCGGGCGCGGCGTTTTCGCACAGCACCCGTGCCAGTTCGATCGGTTCTTCGATCAGGCCCCAGTGATCCGGGCGGCGCTGGCGATGCAGGGCGACACGCTGGTTCATCTCACCGTCCAGCGGTTGGCTGGTGGCGATATAAATGACGGGCAACGCGCTGTCGCTGGCGAGCTTTTCCGCCAGGCGGCTCTTGCCGGAACGGGCGCCGCCGAGAATCAGTTGGAGCATGGGATGGCACCTCGGTATTCGAGCCGGGCTCGGTCAACGGTGGGAGCTGGCGTGCCAGCGATGCAGGCACCTCGGTGTCTCAGGCAAGCCCTCAAATCCCACACAACCTGCGCAACAGCGCAGTATCCAGATGCTGTTCCACCAGGTCGGCCAACCGTTCGATGTCGCGCTCGCGCAGGGCGTGGTAATCGACCGCCTGCACCGCCTGCACACCGGACCAGCGCAACAAGGCGCTGCACGCGGCCGGGGTTTCGAACACACCGTGCAGATAAGTCCCGAGGATTTGCCCGTCGGCGCTCTGGGCGCCGTCATGTCGGCCATCGTCCAGATGCACAGCAGGACGTTCCAGAGCCGCGCCGGACGTCACGCCCGCATGGATCTCATACCCACTGACCTCGGCGTCCTCCAGCAACAGGCGCCCACGCACATTGCGCAACTGCTTCTCTTGCGCCAGCGTCGTACTGAACGCCAGCAGCCCCAGACCGTCACTGGAGCCGGCCGGCCCCTCGAGCCCGAGCGGGTCATGCACCTGCTCGCCGAGCATCTGCAACCCGCCGCAAATCCCCAGCACCTTGCCGCCGTAGCGCAAGTGCCGCGCCACCGCGGTGTCCCAGCCATTGGCGCGCAGGTACGCGAGGTCACTGCGCACGCTTTTCGAGCCCGGCAGAATAATCAGGTCGGCGGCGGGAATCGGCTGGCCCGGGCCGACGAACTGCAAGTCCACCTGGGGATGCAGGCGCAGCGGGTCAAAGTCGGTGTGGTTGCTGATGCGCGGCAACACCGGCACGACCACCTTGAGCACCTCGGCCGCCTTGTCGATCTGACGCTGGTCGATGCCGTCTTCGGCCTCCAGGTGCAGGTCCATCACGTAGGGCAATACGCCGACCACCGGTTTGCCGGTGCGTGCTTCCAGCCAATCCAGGCCCGGCTGCAACAAGGCGATATCGCCGCGAAAACGGTTGATGATGAAGCCTTTGACCCGCGCCTGTTCGGTCGGCGAAAGCAATTCAAGGGTGCCCACCAGATGCGCGAACACGCCGCCGCGATTGATGTCGGCGATCAGCAGCACCGGGCAATCCACGGCCTCGGCGAAGCCCATGTTGGCGATGTCATTGGCGCGCAGGTTGATCTCCGCCGGGGAGCCTGCGCCTTCGACCATCACCACCGGGTAGGCGTCGCTCAAACGCGTGTGGGACGCCAGCACCGCCTGCATCGCGATGGCTTTGTAGTCGTGATAGGCCACTGCGTTCATGCTGGTCACGGCGCGGCCATGGATGATCACTTGGGCACCGGTGTCGCTGTTGGGTTTGAGCAGCACCGGGTTCATGTCGGTGTGCGGCGCCAGGTTGGCGGCCTGCGCCTGCACCGCCTGGGCGCGGCCGATTTCGCCGCCTTCGGCCGTCACCGCGCTGTTGAGCGCCATGTTCTGCGGCTTGAACGGCACCACCGCCACGCCCTGGCGCACCAGCCAGCGGCACAAGGCGGTGACCAGGGTGCTTTTACCGGCATCGGACGTCGTGCCTTGCACCATCAGCGTACTCATACCGCGTCCTTGTAGGCGATCAGGGCCTGTTCCAGGCGCTGCCAATCGGCGTCGGTGTCGGGCAGGCCGAAACGCAGGCTGCTGTCGTGGACAAACAGGCGCAGCAGAATGCCGCGCTGGGCCATGAAGTTGTGCATGCGTTCGGCGTGAGGGGTGATCAGCCATTGAAACAGGGCGCAGCCGCCCTGGGGTTGGAAGCCTTGGCGCTCGAGCAAATCGAACAAGCGCTGGCCGGCTTCCAGGCAACGGTTGCGTTGCCGGGTGTGCCCGGCGGTATCGCGCAGACACGCTTGACCGATCACCCGCGTCGGCCCGCTGACCGCCCACGGCCCGACCTGTTCGGCCAACAGTTTGAGCAACTTGCGCTCCGCCAGCACAAACCCCAGGCGCACACCGGCCAGGCCGAAGAACTTGCCAAACGAACGCAGCACGATCAGGCCGACCTGATGGGCCTGGCCGGCCAGGCTCAGGTGCGGCGTGACGTCCATGAACGCTTCGTCCACCACCAGCCAACCGCCGCGCTGGGCCAGCCGCGCATGCCAGTCGAGCAGCCGTTGCGGGGTCAGGCTCAGGCCCGTGGGGTTATTCGGGTTGACCACCACCAGCACGTCCAGGCTGTCGAGAAAGAAGTCGACCTCCTGCTCCTGCACTTCGCGCACCACGTAGCCGGCGCGACGCCAGGCCTCGGCGTGCTCGGCATAGCAAGGTGACAGCACGCCGACCTTGCCGCCCCGGCGCAAGCGCGGCAGCAGTTGGATCGCCGCCTGGGAACCCGGCACCGGCAATAAATGCGCGGTGCCGTAGTATTCGCTGGCGGCTTGCTCCAGACCGTCGTCGGTTTCCGGCAGACGCGCCCAGGCGCGCAACGGAATCTCGGGGACCGGCCACGGCCAGGGCGCCAGGCCGCTGGACAGGTCGAGCCATTCGGCCTCGGCAATCCCATATTCAATCGCCGCCTTACGCAGCCGGCCACCGTGCTCAAGCATACAATTGCCCCCCGACGCATAGGATCAGCAGCCACAACCATACGCCGCGCTGCACCAGTTGCCAGCCGCGGTCGATGGCGTCCGCATCCGCCGCCGGGCCTTCGCCCAGTGGCGGACGCTGGTGCAGCTCACCGTGATAGATCGCGGCACCGCCCAACTCGACGCCCAAGGCACCTGCCCCCGCCGCCATCACCGGACCGGCGTTGGGGCTGTCCCAGGTCGGGCCCTGACGGCGCCAGCATTTGATGGCCAGCCTGGTTTTACCGAGTACGGCGTAGGTCAACGCCACCAGGCGTGCCGGAATATAGTTCAGTACATCGTCGATCCTGGCCGCCGCCCATCCGAAACGCTCGAAGCGTTCGTTGCGATAGCCCCACATGGCGTCGAGGGTGTTGCTCAAGCGGTACAGCACCACGCCCGGCACACCCGCGACGACAAACCAGAACAGTGCGGCAAACACCGCGTCGCTGCCGTTTTCCAGCACCGATTCGGTGGCGGCGCGAGCGACTTCAGTGCGATCCAGTTCACTGGTCTGGCGACTCACCAGGTAACTCACGCGCCGCCGGGCTTCGTCCAGGTCATCGCGGCGCAGGGCCTGGGCCACCGGGATCACGTGCTCGCCGAGACTGCGCATGCCGAGGGCACAGTACAACGCGAGGATCTCCAGCACCCAGCCGATGTAAGGCGCCCACGACAACGCGGTGGCCAAAAGCGTCAACGGCACCACCGCAATAAACCAGGCGGTCACGCCGTGGCTGCGCCAGCCACGGCCACCGCTGTTGAAACGCTGCTCGATGCGCGCGGCGAAGTTGCCGAACGCCACCAGCGGATGCCAGCGCCTGGGCTCGCCCAGCAGCGCATCCAGCGCCACCGCAGCGACACACAGCAAGGCCACACTCATTGACGCACTCCCCAGGTATTTTCATACAACATGTCACTCAGCGGGCGCGGTTCGGCCCAGCCTTCGAGCTGCAACATCGGTGCCGGATAGAACGCTTCGACCGGCCCCAGGCACAACACCGCCAAGGGTTTCGCGCCGGGCGGCAAGCCCAGCAGGTCGGCCAGGGCCTGCGGTTCGAACAGCGACACCCAGCCCATGCCCAGGCCTTCGACCCGCGCGGCCAGCCACAGATTCTGGATCGCGCAGGACAGCGAGGCCATGTCCATTTCCGGCAAGGTACGCCGGCCGAAGATATGTCGCTCGCGCTCATCCATCAGCGCCGCCACCAGCACTTCGGCGCAGTCGTGGATGCCTTCGACCTTGAGCTTCATGAACGTATCGGAACGCTCGCCCAAGGCCTCGGCGGTGCGTATGCGTTCTTCCTCCACCAACTGTTGAATCCGCCCACGCAATAGGCGGTCGCTGATGCGGATAAAACGCCACGGCTGCATCAAGCCAACGCTCGGCGCCTGGTGTGCGGCCTGGAGCAAGCGCTGCAGCAGTTCGGGAGCCACGTCACCGCCGCTGAAGTGACGCATGTCGCGGCGTTCGGCGATGGCACGGTAGACGGCGTCGCGCTCGGCCTGGGGGAAAGCGTTGTCGGTCATGAGCCTATCGCGGGCAAGCCCGCTCCCACCGTGGATTCGTGCTGTGGCGCAGCGTGCGGTGCGACTCGCTCGGGCGCAAACAGCGCGGCCACGGCCCAGGGGTTGGAGGGGAAGTAAAAGTGAACGTAGGAAGCGGTCAGCCGCCCCTGTCGATACACCGCCTCGGCCCCGCGCCCACCATTGGGGCTCACGCCACGGGCAATGGGCACCCAGTCGGTGCTGGTCAGCGAGTGGTGATAGGTGTGCCCACGCAACACGCCTTCGGGCAATTCGACGCTTTGCAGAGCCAGCGCCGCGAGCTTCTTTTGCATCACCGCAGCGCCCTGCAACAGGCCGACCAGTCCGGCGCGGAGGCCGTCGACATCCGTGAGCGAATCCAGCAGATAGAGCATGCCGCCACACTCGGCGAGCAGCGGTTTACCGGCAGCGTGATGGGCACGGATCGCCTCCAGCATCGCGGTGTTTTCCGACAGTGCCTGGTGATGCAATTCCGGGTAACCACCGGGCAGATAGAGACTGTCGACTTCTGGCAATTGGCGATCATGGATCGGCGAGAAGAAGCTCAACTCGGCGCCCATCGCCCGCAGCAGATCGAGGCTGGCACCGTAAGTGAAGGCGAAGGCTTCGTCACGCGCGACCGCGATCCGCACGCCAGCCAGCAACGGTTCGGTGCGGGTTACCGGCGGTGCGGCAAAGGTGACCGGCGGCGGCAACGCAACCTCGCAACTGCTGCCCAACGCTTGGGCGGCGGCGTCCAGGCGCAGGTCGAGGTCATTCAGTTCGCTGGCTTGCACCAGGCCCAGGTGGCGGCTGGGCAATTCGATAGCAGTCTCGCGGGACAGCGCGCCATACCAGCGCAGGCCTTCGGTGAGGCTGCCTTCGAGCAATTGCGCATGGCGCAGGGTGCCGACGCGGTTGGCCAGCACGCCGGCGAACGGCAAGTCCGGCTGATAGCGTGCCAGGCCGAGGGCCAGGGCGCCGAAGGTCTGCGCCATGGCCGTGCCATCGATCACACCGAGCACCGGCACACCGAAGTGCCGCGCCAGGTCGGCGCTGGAAGGTGTGCCGTCGAACAGCCCCATCACGCCTTCGATCAGGATCAGGTCCGCCTCCCCCGCTGCTTCCCACAGTAGGCGGCGACTTTCCTGCTCGCCCACCATCCACATGTCCAATTGATACACCGGCGCACCGCTGGCGCGCTCGTGGATCATCGGGTCGAGGAAGTCCGGGCCGCATTTGAACACACGCACCTTGCGCCCCAGGTTGCGGTGCAAGCGCGCCAGCGCGGCGGTGACCGTGGTTTTGCCCTGGCCGGACGCCGGTGCGGCGATCAAGACAGCCGGGCAATGGCGGGGCTGATTCAAAGTTCGACGCCTTTCTGTGCCTTGATACCGGCCTGGAACGCATGCTTGAGCATGCCCATGTCGGTGACGGTGTCGCCCATTTCGATCAGTTCAGGCTTGGCGCCACGGCCGGTGACTACCACGTGCTGCATCGGCGGGCGGGCCTGAAGGTCGCTGAGGACCTGATCGAGGTCGAGGTAGCCGTGCTTGAGCGCGATGTTCAGCTCATCCAGCACCACCAGGCCGATGCTCGGGTCTTGCAGCAATTGGCGGGACACCGCCCAGGCGGCCTCGGCGGCCGCGATGTCGCGCTGGCGGTCCTGGGTTTCCCAGGTAAAGCCCTCGCCCATTACATGGAAACGCACTTGCTCGGGGAAACGGCGGAAGAACAGTTCTTCGCCGGTGCTGTTGCGCCCCTTGATGAACTGCACCACGCCACACTGCATGCCGTGGCCCATGGCGCGGGCCAGCATGCCAAACGCCGAGCTACTCTTGCCTTTGCCGTTGCCGGTCAGCACCAGCAGCAAGCCGCATTCGTTCGGGGAATTGGCGATGCGTTCATCGATCACGGCTTTTTTGCGCAGCATGCGCGCCAGATGGCGTTCGTCGCGCTCGGGGGAATCGGTCATGGCAGCTCTCCGTTGGGGCTGGACAAAAAACGGCGGGCAGGAAAAAACAACAACAGACAGCCAAGCATCGCCCACCGTGATGCTGTTGGATGATCCAGGCCGGTCTCCGGGCTCATGAGTGGCGCGCTAGAGCGCACGCCGACGGCGCGCCTTCCCATATCGCGGGCGATACAGTGGCAAACAGCACCGTCTTGACTCATTTACCGTTGCGGGGGCAGCGCCGGAATCGCGGCAGCACTGTGTACAAGTGCGCTCACTCACCGGCTTCCCTGTTTCACTCAGTCGACCCGTGGGTCACAGAGCACCTGGAACAAGCGGCGAAGGTTAGTGGGTTGGGGGTGGAGCGTCAATTAAAGCTGGCCTTGCACTTGAACCATCGCCGCATCGGGCGCCTCTACCCTTACAGGCATCCAGGAGAAAACCATGCATAAAACAAGACTCGCCTTACTGATCATGCTCGCGGGCACCCTCGCCGCCTGCGGCGAAAGCTCGACCCTGAAGGTATCCGACGGCACCGGGCCCTCGCCGCAATTGCCGGAGCCGAACAAGACCCTGATCCCCACCGTGAACATCGCCCCGGCCATCGGCTGGCCGGCGGGCACCCAGCCCACGGCCGCCGCCGGCACCCAGGTGGCGGCGTTCGCCGAAGGCCTGGACCACCCGCGCTGGCTGTATGTACTGCCCAATGGCGATGTGCTGGTGGCGGAAACCAACGCGCCGCCCAAGCCGGACGACGCCAAAGGCCTGCGGGGTTGGGTGATGCAGAAAGTCATGGGCCGCGCCGGCGCCGGCGTGCCGAGCCCGAACCGCATCACCCTGCTGCGCGATGCTGACCATGACGGGGTCGCGGAGACCCGCACCGTGTTCCTGGAAAACCTCAACTCGCCCTTCGGCATGACGCTGGTCGGCAATGACCTGTACGTGGCCGATTCGGACAAGCTGTTGCGCTTTCCCTATCAGACCGGCGAAACCGCGATCAAGGCCGCCGGCAGCAAGGTCATCGACCTGCCAGCGGGCAGCATCAACCATCACTGGACGAAAAACGTGGTGGCCAGCAAGGACGGCAGCAAGTTGTATGTGAGCGTCGGTTCCAACAGCAACGTCGCCGAGAACGGCCTGGAAGCGGAACAAGGCCGCGCGGCGATCTGGGAAGTCGACCGCGCCAGCGGCCAGCACCGTCTCTTCGCCTCCGGCCTGCGCAACCCGAACGGCATGGCCTGGGAACCGCAGAGCGGCAAGCTGTGGACGGCAGTGAACGAGCGCGACGAGATCGGCAGCGACCTGGTGCCGGACTACATCACCTCGGTCCAGGATGGCGCCTTTTATGGCTGGCCCTTCAGCTATTACGGGCAGCACGTGGATGTACGCGTCACACCGCAGAACCCGGACCTGGTGGCCAAAGCCATTGCGCCGGACTACGCCGTAGGCCCACATACCGCCTCGCTGGGCCTGACCTTCGCCGAGGGCAGCAAACTCCCGGCGCCCTTTATCAACGGTGCGTTTATCGGCCAGCACGGCTCGTGGAACCGCAAGCCGCACAGCGGCTACAAGGTGATCTTCGTACCGTTCGAGGGCGGCAAGCCGAAGGGGCCGCCAGTGGACGTGCTGACCGGGTTCCTCAACAGCGAAGAACAAGCCATGGGACGACCGGTTGGCGTGGTCATCGACAAGCAGGGTGATTTGCTGGTGGCGGACGATGTGGGGAATAAGGTGTGGCGGGTTTCTGCGGCTAAGTAACTATTACAAATGTGGGAGGGGCGGTGCGACGATTCGACTTGCCCACGATAGCGGTGGGTCAGTCACTGAATGCATGGACTGACACGCCCTCATCGGGAGCAAGCTCCCTCCCACATTTGGATCCTGGTTTGGCTTAGGGGTTGCGGGCCAAGTGCTCAGCCGGCAACACGCGCTTGGCGCTCAGGTAGGCGTTCTGCCAGTAGGCTTTGGACAAGGTGTCCAGCTTCACCGTACCGCCCGTCTGCGGCGCATGCACAAAGCGCCCTTCGCCGACATAGATCCCGGCATGGCTGACCTGCGAGCCGCCACCCGTGGCGAAGAACAGCAGGTCACCGGTTTGCAGGTTCTGTGCGCTGACGTCCTGGGCGCGCATCACGATCAGTTCGCGCGTGGTGCGCGGCAGGGAGATGCCCGCAGCATCACGGTAGACAAACCCGATCAACCCGCTGCAATCGAAACCGGAGTCCGGCGTATTGCCGCCCCAACGATAAGGCGTACCGACCAGGCCCAGCGCGCGGAACAGCACGTCTTCAGCGACCGGCGAACTCTGGCTGGAATAGTTGAACACTGGTTTAGGCTTGGCCGCTACGGGCGCAGGCTGCGGGCGGCTTGCGCAGGCGCTGAGCAGCGCGGCGCAAACAATGAGAATCAGGCGGGCCGAGGTCGACATGTGCAGAACAATCCTGGTCTGGATGCGGCTTTCGCTGCCGAACGCTGAAAACCAGAACGCGCAAGCATGGCTTGCGCGAACGGATTACAACAATGTCCAGAGATTCTAGCGCTTACACGTCAAACTTCAAGTATCACTTTAACTTTACTTGCTAGCGGTAATCGTCGTCGGGGCCATGGCGAGTGCGCGCTTGGCTTCGATGAAGGTTTTGCTCCAGTAGCTGTCGCCCAGGCTGTCGACTCGAACACCACCGCTGCGGCGGCTGCTGGAGTGGATAAACTGGTTATCGCCCAGGTAGATACCGGCGTGACTGACGCGACCGCGGCCACTGGTACTGAAGAAAAGCAGATCCCCAGGCTTGAGGTTGTTACGCGCGACCAACGGTGCATTCACGTTGATCATTTCGCGGGTGGAGCGTGGCAGGTTCATGCCAGCTTCTTCGCGAAACAGGTAACCGATAAAACCGCTGCAATCAAAACCGGCTTCAGAGGTACCGCCGAAACGGTAACGGGTACCGATCAGGGACATACCGCGTTCGAGGATGCTGTCGGCCAGAACGGGAAGCTGATAAGGCTTGTTGCCAGCGAAGGCGGCCAGTTCTTTTTCGGTTGCCAGCTCTTCCTCATAAACAGTGGAAGACTGCGCAGCAACGAATTTTGCCTGATTTTTATACTGTTGATTGTGCTGCTCGGCCACTTGTTGAGGGTGGGAGGCGCAACCAAACAACAGAGCGACAAGTGCGAGAGGCACGAGGGGTGCGAAGCGATTTAGCATGGGCACGACCGTGGCTGATGTGTAAAGAAGTCGAGACTATGCCTTCTATCACATCGATTTGCAAATTCAATCGTGATCCATGTGACTTACTGTTTGCGTTATGACATCTAAGCCCTTAATACCCTTTGCGCGTGTTTTGCGTGGTCAAGCCGGCCAAAACGCAGGTTTCCTGGCGCCTGAAATTTGCCGAAGCCCCGAAATACAAGGGCCGGCTACCAGCCGAGGGTTTCCTTGAGGAAGGGAATCGTCAGCTTGCGCTGGGCCTGCAAAGAGGCCTGATCGAGCTGCTCGAGCAAATCGAACAATGCGCTCATGCTGCGGGTGCCGCGGGTGAGGATAAAGTGCCCGACCTCGTCGGTGAGGTGCAGGCCGCGACGGGATGCACGCAATTGCAGGGCACGCAATTTGTCCTCGTCGGACAGCGGGCGCATCTGGAAGATCAGCGCCAGGGTCAGGCGCGACTTGAGGTCGGCCAGCTTGACCGGCAACTCACGGGGCGAGGTCGAAGCCGCGATCAACAGGCGGCGCCCGCTGTCGCGCAGGCGGTTGAACAGATGAAACAGCGCCTCTTCCCAATCCGCCTTGCCGGCGACGGCCTGCAGATCGTCCAGGCACACCAGTTCGTATTGTTCGAGGTTGTCGAAAATCCCGATCCCGCGGTCCATCAACTCCGCCAACGGCAGGTAAACCGCCGGTTCGCCCATCTGCTCGAAGCGCAGGCACGCGGCCTGCAACAGGTGGGTGCGCCCCACGCCTTGCTTGCCCCACAGGTAGATCAGGCTTTCAGTCCACCCGGCGTCGGCTTCGCAGAGCCGCTCGACATAGCCGAGTGCTGCGGCGTTGGCGCCTGGGTAGTAATTGATAAAGGTGGCGTCGTCACGCAGACGCACACCTAAGGGCAGCTGAATCGGTTTCATGCTGACTGAACGGCTCCGATCGAACCGTTAGTGGCCTCTGTGAAAAGTTTGCAAAGTTTATACCCGTGACGCCGGGCGCACAATGCAGCAGACCATAAGCAAAATCAAAGGTTTGCGTTAACTTGTTGGATTTACGCAAATTGTTTGACGCCACAGCGCCAGAAACAACAAACCCGGCCTGGGCCGGGTTTGTGACACCGCGATTACAAATCGGGGTCTTCAACGCCCCCGTACATATCCGAATCCTTGTACAGATCGTGGACATGACGCACCAGCACCATGATCACCGCCGCCACCGGCAGCGCGAGCAGGATGCCGGTAAAGCCGAACAACTCACCGCCAGCCAGGATCGCAAAGATCACTGCGACCGGGTGCAGGCCGATGCGATCACCCACCAGCAACGGGGTCAGCACCATGCCTTCGAGGGCCTGGCCGACCATGAACACCGCGACAATCCCGAGCATCGGGTACAGGTCACCGCCAAACTGGAACAGCCCGGCCACCAGCGCCGCACCGATACCGATCACAAAGCCCATGTACGGCACGATTGCGGCCAGACCGGCAATCAAGCCGATCAACAGGCCCAGCTCCAGGCCGATCGCCATCAAGCCGGCGGCATAGATAATCCCCAGGGCCAGCATCACCAGCAGTTGGCCGCGCACGAACGCCCCCAAGACCTCATGACACTCCCCGGCCAGGGACACGATGCGCGCTTCACGGTCACGCGGCAGCAGGCTGCGAATCTTGGCCATCATGATGTCCCAGTCCCGCAACAGGTAGAACGCCACCACCGGGATCAACACCAGATTGGTCAACCAGCCGATCAGCGCCAGGCTGGATGCCGTGGCCTGGCTGAGAACCACGCCGACGATGTCGGTGGTCTGGCCCATATGCTCGCTGATCGCAGCCTTGACCTTGTCGAACTTCCAGAAGCCATCCGCCAGCCCCAGCTTGGCCTGGGCCCACGGCATCGCCGTGTGCTGCAGCCAGTCGAGCATCTGCGGCGCCAGTTCATACAGACGGAACAGCTGCTTGGCCAGCATCGGTACCAGCACCAGCACCAACGCCGTGATGATCAGCGTAAACAGCGCAAACACCGTGACCACACCCAAAGTCCGCGACAGGCCGGCTTTCTCCAGGCGATCCACCACGGGATCGAACAGATAGGCGAGCAACAGCGCGACCAGGAACGGCGTCAGGATCGAATGCAGCAAGAACACAAAAACGCACAGCAGGACGATCCCGCCAAGCCACACCCAACGACGCGTATCCGCCATACACCACTCCATCTTTTATCGGCTGCTATATAAAGCAGAACATTTACCAGCGAAAACGCAGTTGCGCCTGCGGCTCAGGGGCGACGACCGGCTGCGTGCCGTCCACTGGCGGTTGCGCAGCCAGTGCTTCACCCGCAGGAATCTCCTGCAACCTGGCCAGGCTCAGTTGAGTACGCAACTGATCGGCGCTGCCATTGACGCGATACACAATACGATTGCCATCCACGCGCTGCGGCTGGCCGCCAAACGGCTCGAGCAAGTGGCCCAACGCGGCGTAGCGCTCCAGGGTCATGCCCTGCACTTCGAGCAATTGCTCGGTGCTCGCGCCCGGCTTGACCACAAAGCGCGGCGCCAGTTTCTGGCTGACCGCCAGCATCACGGCATCGGCCACGGCGGCGGTGTCGGCGCCTTGCGCGGTGCCCTGCTCGCTCTTGTCGCCCAACCACAGGCGCCATTTGGCCTGCCATTGGCTGCCCTCCTGGCGCGCATGCACTGCGAGCATCGCATCGGCGCCGTAGCGTTCCGAGGCTGCACGCAACGGCGTGGCGTCCGCGCTTTCGAGGTTGGGCGCGGTGGCGACCACCTGTTCATCCAAATCCCCCAACGGCAGGCGCAGCGGCAAGCCGCGATGTTGCGCCGCACGGCGCAGCGCCTGCGCGACGGTCTGGCCATCCCCGACCAGGTTGCTGCCGTCGGTGGAGTCATTCAGCCACCAACCCAGGATCGACGGCCGATTGCTGCCCCAGATCGACAAGCCGGCCTCACGCAAGGCGCGATCGGTGCTGACGGGGTCGAAATCCACTTGCAGGCTTTCCGGCGGGCCGGCGTCGTAGCCGTATTGCGTGATGATTTGTTGCGGGTCCTTGCGCACCGCCGCCAGGCCGGGGCCTTCGGCGGCCTTGGCGTCGCCAGTGAGGCGGATCACCAGAGTCTGTACGGCGCGCTGGGTCGCCTGGTCGCGTTCTTGCGGTGACTGGCTGCTGACCGGCTCCAGTACTTGATAAAGACCATTGAGGGTTTCGGCATGACTCGCCAGGCTGACCAACGACAAGCAGCCTACAAAAAACACATTACACAGACGCATGGAAGATTCCCGAACGACAAAATTAGCGGCTGGAACAGACCGCGTGATCTCGGTTTGCCAAGGCTGTGACCACAGCGATCGGTAAAACATTCACGGGGTCTCGGTAAGTTTTCCTACTGTCATAACGATAGCGGGTTCAAGGCTATACCTTAATACGGAGCTGGGCAGACCCGATTAGCATTTTTTTAACCGGCTTTTTTATCTATGTGGCTCTGCCCGTCGGCCCGAGGATGGCCGCTGACCCTCAAGCCTGATAAAATCGCGCGCCTTCGCAGACCGTCAATGGCTGGGCCTTTTCACAAGAGCCCTTGCCCAATCGGTCGTTACCCCTGAATCCCCCCTAAAGGCCTGGATCATGAGCAAGCAACCCTCCCTGAGCTACAAGGACGCCGGTGTAGACATCGACGCCGGTGAAGCATTGGTCGAACGCATCAAGAGCGTCGCCAAGCGCACTGCGCGCCCCGAAGTCATGGGTGGCCTGGGCGGTTTTGGCGCCCTCTGTGAAATCCCGGCCGGCTACAAACAGCCCGTGCTGGTTTCCGGCACCGACGGCGTGGGCACCAAACTGCGCCTGGCCCTGAACCTGAACAAACACGACAGCATCGGCATCGACCTGGTCGCCATGTGCGTCAACGACCTGGTGGTGTGCGGCGCCGAGCCGCTGTTCTTCCTGGACTACTACGCCACCGGCAAGCTCAACGTCGAAACCGCGACCCAAGTGGTCACCGGCATCGGCGCCGGCTGCGAATTGTCGGGTTGCTCCCTGGTCGGCGGCGAAACCGCTGAAATGCCAGGCATGTACGAAGGCGAAGACTACGACCTGGCCGGCTTCTGCGTCGGCGTGGTCGAAAAAGCCGAGATCATCGACGGCTCCAAAGTGGCTGCCGGCGACGCCCTGCTCGCCCTGCCGTCGTCCGGCCCGCACTCCAACGGCTACTCGCTGATCCGCAAGATCATCGAAGTGTCCGGTGCCGACATCGAAAACATCCAGCTCGACGGCAAGCCCCTGACCGACCTGCTGATGGCGCCGACACGCATCTACGTCAAGCCACTGCTCAAGCTGATCAAGGACACCGGCGCGGTCAAAGCCATGGCCCACATCACCGGCGGCGGCCTGCTGGACAACATCCCGCGCGTCCTGCCCAAAGGCGCCCAGGCGATTGTCGACGTGGCCAGCTGGCAGCGTCCTGCGGTATTCGACTGGCTGCAAGAGAAAGGCAACGTCAACGAAACCGAAATGCACCGCGTGCTGAACTGCGGCGTGGGCATGGTGATCTGCGTGGCGCAAGAGCACGTGGAAAGCGCGTTGAACGTGCTGCGCGAAGCCGGCGAACAGCCTTGGGTCATCGGCCAGATCGCCGCTGCCGCCGAAGGCGCGGCTCAGGTTGAACTGAAGAACCTTAAGGCGCACTGATGTCTGCAACCTGTGATGTCGTGGTGCTGCTCTCCGGCACCGGCAGTAACTTGCAGGCCCTGATCGACAGCACGCGCACCGGCGACAGCCCGGCGCGCATCGCTGCGGTGATCTCCAACCGCAGCGACGCCTATGGCCTGCAACGCGCCAGGGAGGCAGGCATTGCCACGCGCACCCTGGATCACAAGGCTTTCGAAGGTCGCGAGGCCTTCGACAGCGCCCTGGTCGAACTGATCGACGCCTTCAACCCCAAACTCGTGGTACTGGCCGGCTTCATGCGCATCCTCAGCGCTGATTTCGTGCGGCACTACGCTGGGCGGCTGTTGAATATCCACCCTTCCCTGCTGCCCAAGTACAAAGGCATGCACACCCATCAGCGCGCCCTCGACGCGGGCGACAGCGAGCATGGCTGCAGCGTGCATTTTGTCACCGAGGAACTCGACGGCGGGCCTCTGGTCGTACAGGCAGTGGTTCCGGTAGAGTCTGACGACTCGGCGCAGACGCTTGCGCAACGGGTTCATACACAGGAACACAGGATTTACCCGCTGGCTGTTCGCTGGTTTGCCGAGGGGCGGTTGATTCTTGGTAAACAGGGTGCATTATTGGACGGTCAGTTACTCGCGGCCAGCGGCCACTTGATTCGAACCTAGGAGATTTTATGCGTCGCGCCTTGCTCTTCGCTTTTGCGCTGTTCGCCTTGCCTGCGGTGCAAGCAGCAGATTTACATCCTTTCTCCGCCAGCTACACCGCCGACTGGAAACAGTTGCCCATGAGCGGTTCGGCCGAGCGTAGCCTGACCCACAATGGCGATGGCACCTGGACCTTGAACTTCAAGGCTTCCATGATGATTGCCAGCCTCACCGAAACCAGCGTGATCCAATTCGACAAGGACGCCCTGCAGCCGAAGAGCTACACCTTCGAACGCGGCGGCCTGGGCAAGGCGAAAAGGGTCAACCTGGACTTCGACCAGACCGCCAAGAAAGTCACCGGCTTTGAAAACAAAGACCCGGTCAACGTTGCCCTGCAAAGCGGCATGCTCGACAAGTCGACCTACCAGTTGGCGCTGCAGCGCGATGTCGCGGCCGGCAAGAAGAGCATGAGCTACAACGTGGTTGAAGGCACCGACGTCGACACTTACGACTTTCGCGTGATCGGCCCGGAAAAGGTCCAGACCAAAGCCGGCTCCATCGACGCGATCAAGGTCGAGCGCGTGCGTGACCCGACCCAAAGCAAGCGCATCACCCAGATGTGGTTTGCCAAGGACTGGGGCGGCATCCTGGTTGCCCTGCGTCAGGTGGAAACCGACGGCAAGGAATACAACATCATGCTGCAAGACGGTACGGTTGACGGTAAGTCTGTCAAAGGTAGCTGATTGCGCGGATGAGTCGAAGAAGAGCCTCGCACCACGCGGGGCTTTTTTTCGTCTGGATGTTGGGGAGTCGACGCCTGAGCCCGACGAGAACATGAAGCTTTTGTCATAAAACTCCGACGCCTGCGACGCAATGTCGCGGTTTACGGGGCCTGCGCGACTGTTACATGTTATGCAAAGGACTGTTGCATAAACGATCGGTTTACCTAGCAAGCTAACAAAACATATAACAAAAGCCTGCGACGACTTGCCGCAGATCCACCAGAGACTGGAGCAAGCAAATGACTGTAAAAGTGACTGAACGCGACGATGAACATATGTCCCACGAAGCCTTGGGCCATGGGATTCACATCTGGGACGTACACCAACAAGACCTGCTGGTCGGCATGTTTCATAACGAGAGCGACGCTCATAACTATAAAAACGAGCTCGAAACCCTTGAGATGAAACGCCAGGCACAAAGCTCCTGAAACGCTGAAATCAAGTAGACGCCAGCCCACGCAACGAGGCTATCTACACACGACAAACCCCGCCAACGAGCGGGGTTTGTCGCTTTCAACCGCGACCGTTTTCTTCTGAACCTCGACGCGTGTATTGAAAAATATACAGTTCACGCCGCGTCGGCCCACCGCCTGCACGCCAGCGGTAATCCGCTGAAGTAGCCTGATCCAGACACCTCCCCACTCTTTGACAGCGCTCTTTGGCCAGGCCGAATCGCACGCGAGCCCCTTCTCCCGCCCCTCCTGAATAAGCCTTTCAGAAAAAAGTAACAACAAATAGACAATTAGTAATGATTCTCTATACCATTCAGCCGCTTTTCATTCCGGTCCACGTATAGGGAATTCCACTAGATGCACGGGCAAAGTCGCACCCCGGAACAATCGTTGCTTGAACGCTGGGGCGAAGCACTCGCTACCCCGCCATTTCAAACTAACCACATCACTCTCGACGCTCTGATCAACACCCTGGCACCCGCTGCCGAGCGTAGCTTCCAACGCCTGATCCAAGCACTGTTTCGTGAAGGCCTGCTGGACCCCAGCACCCGCACCTACGACGAGCGAGGTCAATGCTGGCTGGTGCTGCCTGACCAGAGCCGCCTGCGTTTCGATCACCTGCTCCCCGGTCGCATGGCCAGCTGGGACCTGCGTGGCCGAGTGACGCTGCTGCGCGATGATCATCCTGACCTGAATATTCAATTCCCGTCGCAGTTATTGACGCTGCTCAACCGCCGCCTCGAATCACCTGCCGATCCGGAAGTCTTGGGCCGCCTCAACACAGAAATCGACGACAGCTTTGTCAACGATACGCTGTGCCTTGCCTTCCATGAGCAATGGACACTCAGGCTCCATGCGGCAATGGACCCGTCGCACCAGAGCAACCTGTTGAGCCACCTCAAGCATGACCCCAGCGTGACCAACCCGACTTCCACGCTTGAACAATGGGGCACGCTGGGCCATCCCTGGCACCCCAACTACAAGACCAAACTGGGTTTGAATACCGACCAGGTCATCGATTTCTCGCCTGAATTCGAAGCCCGCTTTCCGGTTTTCCTGTGCGCGTTGCATCGCCAGTTCGCCCATGTCGAAATGCTGGCTGGCACCGCCGATTACTGGCAATGGTGGCAACATCATTTCCCCCAAGCCGCTCGGCAACTGACCGCGCAACTGACCGCGCAGGGCCTTGAAGCCGGCGATTATCTGCCGTTGCCGGCTCACCCTTGGCAGGCGCGCCAAGAATTACCGCAATTGTTTGCCAACGAAATTGGCGACCGGTTGTTGGTACTGACCGATATCGTGGCGTTTACCGCCCACCCGACCATGTCGTTCAGGACCGTGCTACCTGAAGGCCGATGTGACGCACCGATGGTGAAGCTTCCGGTTTCATTGCGCCTGACCAGTGTGCAGCGGACTGTTTCACCGCGTTCTGCGCGCATGGGCCCGCGGATCAGCCATCTACTGCTGGCGATCCTGGAACGTGAGCCGGCGATCCAGCAGATCCTCAGCATCATCCCCGAGCGGATCGGCGTGCATTTCAAGCCGCAACCGGCCAATGATGAACACTCCCGCCACTTGGCCGTACTGTACCGCGACGCCCCCCAGAGCCTGCTCCAGCCGGGCGAAATGGCCGTGCCAGTCGGCAGCCTGTTCGCCGTCGACCAGCACGGGCAGCCACTGCTGCGCCAATGGGTACGACTGAGCCAGGGCAAGGACGACGAGGACGCCCTGCTCGCCTTCTTTCGGGACTACGCCTCGATTGCCGTACCGGCACTGCTGGGCATGTATCTGCGTTATGGCGTGGCCTTCGAGGCTCATCAGCAGAACTCCTTCATGGTCATGGCCGCGGACGGGCGCCTGAGCCGCCTGCTACTACGTGATTTCGGTGACATCCGGATCGACCGCAAGACCTTGCACGCCCATGGCCTGGATATCGAATTGCACGACCCTAAAATGACCCTGTACGACGACGCCGGCTTCGTGCGCGACAAGCTGCTGCACACCGTATTCATGTGCCACTTGGGCGAACTGGTGCTGCTCAGCGCACGCCACTTCGACATCCCCCAAGCGCGGCTCTGGAATGAACTGTCGACGCAGGTCAGCCAGTGCTTCGACGACTTGCGCAGCGAGGTCGACCCCCAACGCTGGAAGACCGAACGCGAAGCCTTACTGGAGCAGGACTGGCCCGCCAAGTCGTTTATGCGCATGCGTCTGCTGGAGAGCCATGCCGATATCGTCGGGCGTTTGCCTAACCCACTGAGCGCCGCCGCCAATGCCGGCTAACAACAGCGCACTGCGGCTGCTGGTGGTGATTCAGTTGGTGTCGATGGGCGCCATGGAGATGAGCGGCCCTTTCTGGCCGCTGCAAATCCAGAAGCTGCTCGGCGTCGCCAATGCCCAGTACACCGGCCTGCTGTCCTCGCTGGTGTATGCCGGGCCGATGATGGCGGCAATGATCCTGACGCCCATGTGGGGGCGACTGGGTGACCGCACCGGGCACAAGCCCATGATCATTCGGGCGTTGCTGGCGTTGGCGGTATGCCAGGGCCTGGCCGCCGTTACCTTCGACCCTTGGCTGCTGGTGGCAATCAGGGTTGCACAAGGGGCGCTGGCCGGGTTTATCGCAGCGGCGCAAGCCTATGCGCTGGCCTGCTGCGGCGACGGCGGGCGTGGGCACATTCTGGCTCGACTGCAATCGGCGACTGCCGTGGGCTCGCTGGCCGGACCGGTGTTGGGTGGGTGGTTGATGGATGTCTCGGGCTTCGCACTGCTGTGCTACAGCGCCACCGCAGTGTGCGTGTTGTGCGCGGTGATCAGCCTGTTCTTGCCCAACGACACGCCCCAATCACGCCCAACACACAACGCAAAACCAAGCGCCCTGCCCGAAGGCTGGCTCGGTGCAATGCTGGGGATCATCGTTTTGATCCAGGCAGCCAAGATGATGCCCCAGCCGTTTTATGCCTTGTACGTCGCCGACGTGTTACACGCCCCCGCGTGGCTGATCGGCGCCAGCTATGCCGCCAGCGCACTGACTCTGGCGCTGTCCGCGCCGCTATGGGGGCGCCTGTTCGACCGGCATCAACCGGCTCACACGTTGCGCGTCGTCGAATGGGTCACGTGGTCCTGCGCCTTGACGCTGGCATTTACGGCGCTGGCCAGCGAATGGCTCGGATTCCTCGCCAGCCGGCTGTTATGGGGCGTTTGGCAGGGTGCGTTGCTGCCGGTCGCCTACACGTTGATCGCCAACACCGTTGTGCCCAGCCAGCAGGGCTTTGCCCTGGGCCTGGGCAACAGCGCCGCCAAAGCCGGCGCGCTGTGTGGTGTGCTGATGGGCGGCATCGGCATGGGAGTCGTGGGTCTGGCGCACAGCTTCTGGCTGGTTGCACTCACATATGCATTGGCCGCCCTGGGCATCCGCACCATCCGTTCGTTCACCCGAACACCTGAGACATCCAGTTTTTCTGTCAATACTTCTAATAACTGAAAGGCAAGGTCATGAAAAAAACACAACTGGCAGTTCTGCTGCCACTTCTAGGGTCGATTAGCGCGCCTGCCTGGGCCGATGAGATCGAAGGGACTCACGCCGCGCCCACCAACCTGCAACTACAGGCAACGGTAGTGTCGGCCACGCGCAGTGAAACCAGCATCGCGGCGATCCCAGGCTCGGTGCAGGTGATCAGCGAAGATCAGATCCGCCAGCAAGCGGGTGCCGGCCGCCGGGTCGCAGACATCCTCGGGCAACTGGTACCGGGCATCTCCCCCTCCAGCGGCGGCATGAGCAACTTCGGCCAGACACTTCGCGGACGCAACACCCTGATCCTGATCGATGGGGTGTCCCAGAACGCCACGCGCGACAACTTCCGCCAGCTCAACAGCGTCGCGCCGGAAAGTATCGAGCGTATCGAAGTCATTTCCGGCGCCAGCAGTGTCTACGGGGCGGGCGCGTCAGGCGGCATCATCAACATCATCACGAAGCGCAACAAAGGTGAAGACCTGGCGTTGAGCAGCAAGATCGGCATGACCACCGGGAACAACTTCAGCCATAAAGGTTTCTCCTACGAAGCGTTCCAAAGCGCCACGGGCCGCAACGGCCCAGTGGATTGGTATCTGTCGGCCAACACCGTGCAACGCAACGACCTGTTCGCCGGCAACGGCAAGCGCATCCCCCAGGACACGTCCCAGGGCAGCAACATGGACACCGACACCTACGACCTGCAGGGTCGCTTCGGCTACAAGCTGGATGACGACAAGAAAATCAATCTGTCGCTGCAAGACTACAAGGACGAGCAAGACACCCGTTACACCAAGAATCCCCGCATCACCAATACCGCAGTCGCTGTAAAAGGCCTGGACCTGGTCGATCAACCGTACACCCACAACCAGGCAGTGAACCTCAACTACGCCGATCAGGATTTCTACGGCCAGGGCTTGCAGGTCGAAAGTTATTGGCGGCGTGCCGACGCGTTGTTCTTCCCCGACCTGTCCCGGGGCCGCGCAGGCGTGTCCGACAACAACAGCGTGCAAGAGGTGTACGGCCTGCGAGCGGCCATCGACACGCAAATGCCGAACATCGGCGCGGCGACCGGCAACCTGGTCTGGGGTGCCGACTACGATCATGAAACCTCGCGTCAGCGTGGCGACCAATACCGGGTCAACGGCCTCACCTACACCAAGACCGGTACCACATTCGAAATGGGACCGGACATCCAGACCACCACCAAAGCCATCTTTGGCCAGTTGTCCTACGACATCGATGATTGGACCTTGCGTGGCGGCGTACGCCGCGAGTGGATCGAAAGCGACATTGCCGACAGCATCGCTTACGGCGAAATCGTCCAGACCGGTAAGCGCGCGACACTGCCAGGCGGCACGCTCAAATACGATGACACCCTCTACAACCTCGGGGCTGTGTATCACCTGAGCGAAAACCAGGATGTATTCTTCAACTTCAGCCAGGGCTTTTCCCTGCCGGACATCCAGCGCTTCCTGCGTGACGTCAACAGCACCTACGACATTCAAAAACTCAATGCCCAGGCCCTGAAGGTCGACAGCTACGAGCTGGGCTGGCGGGGTAATTGGGACAAGTGGCTGGCTAACGTCACCGCGTATGAAAACACCTCGGATGTCACTCAGTTCTACGATGCCAATGATCGTGTATTGCGCCTGGTGAACCAGAAAGAGCGTGTGCGCGGTATCGAAACCAGCCTGACGTACAACGTCACCGACCAATGGTCGGTGGGCGGTACTTATGCTTATGCCAAAGGCGAAACCCGCCAGAACGGCCAATGGATCGACTTGCCGGCGACACGTATCTCCCCCGCCAAGACGACCGCTTTTGTCGGCTATGACCACGGCGACTATAGCCTGCGCTTGCAAGGCATGCGCCTGGCCAACTACGACGCTGCGTTCAAAGACAACAACGGCCGCGATATCCAGGGTTACACGCTGGTCGACCTGCTGGGTTCAGTCCGGCTGCCGGTAGGTCGCCTGGAAGGTGCGGTTTACAACCTCAGTAACCGCAACTACCAGAACATGTTTGCCCAGGCCAACGCCCGCGCGCCCTACCCGAACGCCGAGGGTCGCACCTTCAGCATGAGTTACGCCGTGGATTGGTAACCGCCTGACACTGCCGGCCAAAACAACAAACCCCGCCTTTTGAGCGGGGTTTGTTGTTTTACAGCCTTACCACATCAGATCATCCGGGATCTGGTAGGCGGCGTAAGGATCATCCTCATCCGGCACCTGGCTTTCGGTGAGGATATTGAGCTGGACGATACGCTCCGGTGCGCGCTCCTGGATCTTCAGCGCCGCTTCGCGCGGGATCACCTCGTAACCGCCGGCGTGATGCACGATCGCCAGGGAGCCGTTGCTCAGCTTGTTGCGCATCAGCGTGTTGACCGACAGGCGCTTGACCTTCTTGTCATCCACGAAGTTGTAGTAGTCCTCGGTGGTCAGCTTGGGCAGGCGCGAGGTCTCGATCAGTTGCTTGACCTGGGCCGTGCGGGCCTTGGCCTCGGCTTTCTCCTGCTGCTGGCGGTTCAGCTCCTGGTCGCGCTTGACCTTCTCGGCCATGGCTTCCTGGGCCAGGCGTGCCTGGGTGTCATCGGCCTCGGCCTGGCCTTTGTGGACCAGACGTTGATGTTTCTGTTTCTCTTTGCCGACCTGCTTGGCCTGCTTTTGGTTGACCAGACCTGCTTTGAGCAACTGGTCGCGAAGGGAAAGGCTCATGGTGCTTACTCACTTAGGCAACTGCTCAACCGCAGCTGGACACGTTCTTTTCCTGGCGTTTGGCTTCGCCCCACAGGGCGTCCAACTCTTCGAGGGTGCAATCTTCCATGGATTGACGCGTATCGCGCAATGCCTGTTCGATAAATCGGAAACGTCGCTCGAATTTGGCATTGGCACCGCGCAAGGCGGTTTCCGGGTCGACCTTGAGGTGACGGGCCAGGTTGACCGCGGCAAACAGCAGGTCACCGACCTCATCGGCGATGGCCACTGCATCGTTATCGGCCATGGCTTCGAGTACTTCATCCAGCTCTTCGCGCACGTTATCCACCACCGGCAACGCAGCGGGCCAGTCGAAACCGACCTGGCTGGCGCGCTTCTGCAATTTGGCGGCACGGGACAGCGACGGCAAGGCGGTGGGCACATCGTCGAGCAGGGACAGTTGCTCGGGGGCGTCGGACTTTTCCGCGCGCTCCTCGGCCTTGATCTGCTCCCAACGCGTCTTGACCTGCTCTTCGCTCAACTGCGGGATATCCAGCGGCGCGTACAGATCGCCGGTGGGGAACACATGGGGATGACGTCGAATCAGCTTGCGGGTGATGCTGTCGATCACCCCGGCGAACTCGAAGCGCCCTTCTTCCTGTGCCAGCTGGCTGTAATACACCACCTGGAACAACAGGTCGCCCAACTCGCCTTGCAGGTGATCGAAGTCGCCGCGCTCGATGGCGTCGGCGACTTCGTAGGCCTCTTCCAGGGTGTGCGGGACGATGCTCGCGTAGGTTTGCTTGATGTCCCACGGGCACCCGTATTGCGGGTCGCGCAGGCGATTCATCAGGTGCAGCAGGTCTTCAAGTGAATAC
>NZ_JBWKXO010000004.1:88720-239110 GCF_059423025.1 Pseudomonas sp. GW704-F2
GGTCTCGATGATGTTCGGCAACTGGGAAATCCGCCCCAGCAACCGCCCCAACGCGTCCAGCCCCGGAATCTCGATGGTCAGGGACATCAACGCGGTGTTGTCCTCCTTGTTCGAGCGGGTGTTGACGGCCAGCACGTTGATCCGTTCGTTGAGCAGCACTTGCGACACGTCGCGCAGCAGACCGGAACGGTCGTAGGCACGGATGATGATGTCCACCGGATAGGTGAGCACCGGCACCGGGCCCCAGCTGACCTGGATGATCCGCTCCGGCTCGCGCCCGCCCAGTTGCAGCACCGAGGCGCAGTCCTGGCGGTGAATGCTCACGCCACGGCCCTGGGTGATGTAGCCGACGATGGCGTCGCCCGGCAGCGGCTGGCAGCAACCGGCCATTTGCGTCATCAGGTTGCCGACGCCCTGGATCTGGATATCGCCACGCTTGCCGGGCTTGTAGCCGGTGGCTTTGCGCGGGATCAGCTCCAGCTGTTCGTTGCCGCGCTCCGGCTCCACCAGTTGCTGGGCCAGGTTGACCAGTTGCGCCAGGCGCAGGTCGCCGGCACCGAGGGCGGCGAACATGTCTTCGGCGATCTTCATGTTGGCCTTTTCGGCCAGCTTGTCGAAGTCCACCTGAGGCAGGCCCAGGCGCGCCAGTTCGCGTTCGAGCAGGCTTTTGCCGGCGGCGACGTTCTGGTCGCGCGCCTGCAGCTTGAACCAGTGGACGATCTTCGCCCGCGCCCGCGAGGTGGTGATGTAGCCCAGGTTCGGGTTCAGCCAGTCGCGGCTCGGCGTGCCGTGCTTGCTGGTGATGATCTCGACCTGCTCGCCGGTCTGCAGGCTATAGTTGAGCGGCACGATGCGCCCGTTGATCTTGGCGCCCCGGCAGTTGTGGCCGATCTCGGTGTGTACGCGGTAGGCGAAGTCCAGCGGCGTGGCGCCCTTCGGCAGGTCGATGGCGTGGCCGTCGGGGGTGAAGATGTAGACCCGGTCCGGCTCGATATCCACCCGCAGTTGTTCGGCCAGGCCGCCGATGTCGCCGAGTTCTTCGTGCCACTCCAGCACTTGGCGCAGCCAGGAGATTTTTTCTTCGTACTGGTTGGACCCGGCCTTGACGTCGGTGCCCTTGTAGCGCCAGTGCGCGCACACCCCCAGCTCCGCCTCTTCGTGCATGGCATGGGTGCGGATCTGCACTTCCAGCACCTTGCCCTCGGGGCCGATCACTGCAGTGTGCAGCGAGCGATAGCCGTTTTCCTTGGGGTTGGCGATGTAGTCGTCGAACTCCTTGGGGATGTGCCGCCACAGGGTGTGGACGATACCGAGCGCGGTGTAGCAGTCGCGCATTTCCGGCACCAGCACGCGCACGGCGCGCACGTCGTAGATCTGGCTGAAGGCCAGGCCCTTGCGCTGCATTTTGCGCCAGATCGAATAGATGTGCTTGGCGCGGCCGCTGATGTCGGCGTCGACGCCGGTAGCCTGCAACTCGGCGCGCAGCTGGCCCATCACGTCGGTGATGAAACGCTCGCGGTCGAGCCGGCGCTCATGCAGCAGCGTGGCGATCTGTTTGTATTGGTCGGGTTCGAGGTAGCGGAAGGACAAGTCCTCCAGCTCCCATTTGATATGACCGATGCCCAGGCGATGCGCCAGCGGTGCGTAGATGTCGAAGACTTCGCGGGCCACGCGGTTGCGCTTTTCGTCGTCGGCGGTTTTCACCGCACGGATCGCGCAGGTGCGTTCGGCCAGCTTGATCAAGGCGACGCGCACGTCGTCGACCATCGCCACCAGCATCTTGCGCAGGTTTTCCACCTGGCCCTGGGTGCCCAGCACCATGGACTGGCGCGGGCTGAGGCTGGCGCTGATGGCGGCCATGCGCAGCACGCCGTCGATCAGCTTGGCCACCACGGAGCCGAAGCGCTGGCCCACGGTGGCCAACGGGATATGCCCTTCACGCACGCCGCGATAGAGCACGGCAGCGATCAGCGAATCCTGGTCGAGCTTGAGATCGGCGAGGATCTCAGCGATTTCCAAGCCGGTGCGAAAGCTCGAAGTGCCTTCGGCCCACAGGTTCTTGGCCGCATTGTCTTGCTGTTCAGACTCACGAGCGAACTCGCAGGCTGCTTTCAAGGCTTCACGGTCCAGTGCCGGGTCGACACTGATGGCATGATCCAGCCATGCCTCGAGATTGATACTGCCGTCGGTGTTGATCGGCTGGTGTGCTCTCACCTGTACCATCTTGCTTACCTTCCCTACGACGCACCTTCGATGCGCCAAAAATCATCGCTGACCTGCTTTATCACTAAAGCTCACACACTCCCTGGCAGGTCACGGCCCAGGAGAATGCAGGCCAGTCGGATTAAACGGGCATCCTAGCCCGCCTCAAATAACGCCATCGCCTCGACATGCGCGGTTTGCGGAAACATGTCGAGGATCCCGGCACGTTTTAGCCGGTAACCCTGCTTGACCAACTCAACCGTGTCCCGCGCCAGCGTCGCCGGATTGCAGGACACGTACACCAGGCGCTTGGCCCCCAGGCTGGCGAGCTTGCGCACAACCTCCAGGGCACCGTCGCGAGGAGGGTCCAAGAGTACCGCAGAAAAGCCCTGTTTGGTCCATTCCGCGTCAGTCAACGACTGGGACAAATCAGCCTGAAAAAACTGCACATTATGCAAATTATTGCTGACGGCATTCAGCGCCGCACGCTCGACCATGGCCTGTACGCCTTCTACCGCGACCACTTCGCGCACCTGGCGCGCAAGTGGCAGGGCGAAGTTGCCCAGGCCGCAAAACAGGTCCAGCACGCGCTCATCGGCTTGCGGCGCCAGCCATTCGAGGGCCTGGGCCACCATCGCCGCGTTGACCCCGGCGTTGACCTGGACAAAATCGCCGGGCCGATACGCCAGCTCCAGATCCCACGGTTCCAACCGATAACCCAGGGCCTGGTCAGGCTCGACCGGCTCCGGCTGGCCCTCGCCATGCAGCCACAACTGGGCCTCATGGAAGGCGCAGAATTCTTTGAGGATCAGCAGATCGGCGTCGGACAACGGTGCCATATGGCGCAGCAATACGGCGATGGACGACCCGCTGAACAGCTCCACATGCCCCAATGCCTGCGGTTTGCTCAAGCGCCGCAGCATGTTGGGCAAGCGCTGCATGATCGGTTGCAAGGCCTGTACCAGCACCGGGCAATCATCGATGGCGACAATGTCCTGGCTGGCCACGGCGCGAAAGCCCACTTCCAGGGTCTTGGCCTTGGCGTCCCAGCGCACCGCCACGCGGGCGCGACGCCGATAGCCCAGCTCCGGGCCACTCAACGGTGCCGCCCACGCCTGCGGTTCGACCCCTGCCACACGCGACAGTTGCTCGGCGAGCATGCGCTGTTTCAGGGCAAGTTGTTCAGCATGGGGCAGGTGCTGCACGCTGCAACCGCCGCAACGACCGAAGTGCGCGCACGGCGCCGGGCGCCGCAGTTCGCTGGGCTTGAACACACGCTCGGTGCGCGCCTCGACCACTTTGCCGTGGGCGCCCAATACCCGCGCTTCGACCTCTTCACCGGCCAGCGCACCGTTGACAAACCAGGTGCGGCCTTCAAAAAACACGATGCCACGGCCGTCATTGGCCAGGCGCTCGATGGTCAGGCGTTGCTTCTTGCCCACCGGAATCTGTGGGGTACGGCTGCCGCCCGTCGGCTGGAAGCGCAGGCCTCTCTCGTGCTTGGCCATCAGTTGGGTTCGTCGAAAATGCCGGTCGACAAGTAACGGTCGCCACGGTCACAGATGATCGCGACGATCACCGCGTTTTCCACTTCCTTGGACAATCGCAACATGCCGGCCACGGCACCGCCGGAGGACACACCGCAGAAGATGCCTTCTTCACGGGCCAGGCGGCGTGTGGTGTCTTCGGCTTCACGCTGGGCCATGTCGATGATGCGATCCACGCGCGTAGCGTTGTAGATCTTCGGCAAATACTCTTCGGGCCAGCGGCGAATCCCGGGGATCGACGCGCCTTCCATCGGTTGCAGGCCGACGATCTGGATCGCCGGGTTCTGCTCCTTGAGGTAGCGCGAGTTGCCCATGATGGTGCCGGTGGTGCCCATGGAGCTGACGAAATGGGTAATCGTGCCCTGGGTCTGGCGCCAGATTTCCGGGCCGGTGGTGGTGTAGTGCGCCTCGGGATTGTCGCCGTTGGCGAACTGGTCCAGCACCTGACCACGGCCTTCGGCGGCCATGCGCTCGGCGAGGTCGCGGGCGCCTTCCATGCCTTCTTCCTGGCTGACCAGGACCAATTCGGCACCGTAGGCGGTCATCGCGGCCTTGCGCTCGGCGCTGCCATTGTCGGGCATGATCAGCACCATCTTGTAACCCTTGATCGCCGCGGCCATGGCCAGGGCGATCCCGGTGTTACCGGAGGTGGCTTCGATCAGGGTGTCGCCCGGCTTGATCTGCCCGCGCAGCTCGGCGCGCGTGATCATCGACAGCGCCGGACGGTCCTTGACGGAACCGGCCGGGTTGTTCCCTTCGAGCTTGAGCAACAGGGTATTGCTGGTTTCACCCGCCATGCGTTGCAAGCGGACCAGGGGCGTGTTGCCGACGCAATCGGCGATTGTAGGGTACTGCAAGGTCATGGCGTATTCGCAATCCAGACTGCGGGGCGAACATCATACCGGGAAAGCCTGGCGCGCCATATCACGCAAAGTGCGGTGCTTATGGCTTAAAGGCATAAGCACGCAATCAGCCGGTCACGAAGCGGGTCCATTCCTCGCGCGTCAGTTGCTCAATCAATTGCTCCTCGTCGTGCGCCCTCAAGGCTTGCACCTTACGCACCAGCAGCAGGTACGCGCCTTCGCTCATCTCCGCGCTTTCGACTTGCGCCTGCGCACGCTCCATTTCTCGATCGTATTGCCCAAGGCGCGCGTCGAACCGCGATCGGTATTTACGCGCCAGAAACTGCCGCCAGTATTCTGCTTGCACCAATAAAGCCGGCCAGTCGAACTGAGCTTCGGCGGCCACGATCATTCCGTGCATCCTGGTGATTGAGTTCGCATTGGGGCCACCCAGTGTCCTGGCCAAACGCTCGTCGAATCCAAGGGGTAAATCCAGGCTGTGCGCCAACGCAATGCGGCTGGCAAGGATCATGCTGCTCACCACATCCCACGTTTGATGGCGGTCGAAACGCAACACCATCTCATCGATGGCCTGCAACCGTTTCAGGGCTCGAAAGTAATTCAAGAGTGGCGCCGCATCACCGTCCGTGTCGCGGGCGAGCAGTTCGATCGGCAGGAACTCAAGCTCCAGCGCATTGAGTGATAACAGCCAGCCATCCACCCCGCGATTGAGCTCGAAGCGGTGCTGAAACAGGATCACGGCCAGCTGCTCGTTATGGGTTGCACTCTCGATCAACTGCCACACGCGGCGCGTCAGGTCTTCTCGCAGCGCCCGAAAGCCGGTGGCGATGAGCGACGGATAGGCCGCGATACATGCCAGCAACTCAAAAAAACGATCAGACATCGGGCGTTGCTGCAGTTGCGCCCAAAGTGCCTGGTAGTGGGGAACTTCAGCGAAAGGCAGCACCGCCAACCATGTGTCGGGGCGCGTGGATGCCGCTGCGGGCTGGGCGCCCAGGCCAAAATCGATATCCGCCTGCCCCGGCCACTCACGGTAGCGGCGCATCATTTGCAGGGAGCCCTGTGAAAGCGGGTTGCCTTGCAAATTCATCGCTCGATGAACATTCGGGTAAATGAACAAATCGAGGCTGGTCAAGATCGATATTCGATTGTCACGCAAATCAAAGACCTCCAGTGATCGCAAGATGGCGGCGCCAAGGGGCAGGCTTTCAATTTGCGTATTGCGCAGGTTAAGCACGCGCAACTTCTTCAACCCATGCAGCTTCAAGCGCTGCCCCAGTCTCAGTGGGTTTACCGATAAATCCAGTGTCACCAGGCTGGTCATTTCAGCGAGCAGTATTACGTCCCCCAGTTGAAGCTTGAGCCGATTATTCGAGAGGTTGAGCAGCGATAAATAGCCCAGCTGTGCCAACCCGACGGGAAGGCGCTGCAGATGATTACCGTTGAAAAACACCCAGCGAAGCTGCGGAAAACACCTGAAAAAACTGGTTGGAATGGTTTCCAGCCGATTGTTTTTCAGGCTCAACAGTTTTACATGACCGAAATAGGCGCCCAGCGGCGGCAAATCATTTAATGCCAAGTCATCCAGGATGAGTTCATACGGTACCCCGCGAACGGAGTCTTCTTTAGCCCAGCAGCGCTGAATGCGCGCAGCCGCCTCACGTTGTGCGGGCAAGTCCTCGGGCTTACCCTGTCGGCACCATCGTTCAAGGTTGGCATTCAAGACGGCGCGCTCTCTGAACATGAAGTTGATCGCGCTTTCCCGCTCTCGGACGGAATCACTCAGGCCCTGGAGCAGCGCGAAGGCCTGCTCATCGGTTTTCGCCGGAAACAGCTGCCGCAGCTTGGCGACGTGTTCACGGTCCACCGGACCCCAATGATCACCGCCGCTCAACGGGTAACCCATGCGCCCATCCGCCAGGCGCCGTGGCGGGACGTACCAGGGGCGTCGCTGTGGGTCGAACAGGCTGAGGGCGCGTTGCGAACGCTGTTCGATCTCCCGGCGCAGCGCATCGTGGGTGTAGTGCAGCGCTTCACGTTCAGTCGACGGTAACGCGTCCAACAGCACCGCCAGGAACGCCCCGGGACGCCCGGTCGGTTGCCGTTCACCGTTCGCTTGAAGAATGTAGGCCTGATAATCCACGTCGACCGCTTCCAGTATCCGTCTGAGCGCGCCGTCGACCGGGCCGATGCTATCGATCAGGCGACCGCGCTCCCACACCTCGACCCGCAGGTGGTTCGGCCATCCGTCGATGTCCGGCAATGTATGCAGGATCAGTCTCGAGGTGTCTTCACTCGCTGCAGCCGGCAGATACAATCCCTCCAGCGCCCTGATCTTGCGCGCGACGCTCACCCGCCAACGCGCGGCCGACATCAGGCTCAAGGGGATGCGGCCGGCCTGCAGGCTGAGGCGCTCCTGCGCGGTGACGTCGCACACCAGTTCTTCGGCGAGTGCCGCCGTCAAACTGGGAAAATCGCGCTGCAGCACCTGCGCCAATGGATCGCCCGATGGCTGCTGTTTTTGGCCCAGCGCCTTGAAAAACAGGCGCTCCATGTGGGGCCGGTTGCGCGCGACCTCGGCCTCGAGCACCGCGACCTGCTCGGCGCGGGTGGCCGCCGCCGGCCCCACCAACGTCTCGGCGCTGTCGACACCGACCTCGCCGAGCAGCCTGTCGAAAAAATCCCGCCCCGTATCCACGCCGGTGTTGATCCGTTGATGCAGCATGAAGCGCTCGACGGTCTCCACCACGATTGCCGGCGCGCGCTCATTGCGCAGATGTATCCGGCGCAGGACGTCCGCTGTCACCCCGCTGATCTGCTGAATCTGCTCAATGGCATCCGCCGGCACTGCGCGGGTAAACGGCCCCAGGCGCTGGAACGCCTTGGCGCCGTCCCACGTCAGCGGGTTTTCCCATTCGTGCCGCCAGGCGCCGGCACCGTTGTGGCTCAACAGCGGGGCATACGCATCGTTCAGGGACGGGTGCAATAGGCGCCATGGCTGCTCCGCCACCTTGAAATAAGCATCGTCCAGCCACAGGTAGCGCTCCGCCCCCAGGTGGTAAAGGCCAAGGGCATCGGGCTCTGCGGCGATACGGGCGGTATCGACGTGACTGACGTAGTGCGCGATCTCGCGCCGGTCGGGATAAAACGCGCCATCCGGCGCACGATGGCGTAACAGGGCGCGAGCGACCTGACGCCGAAAGTCGGCAACGCTGTGTTCCGCGCTCAAGCCGAGTAGACGCCGGTCATCGTCGGACAGCTGGCGCATGATCGCCAGATAGAAACCGTTGGCACCACTCAGCATGGCGCCGGTGCGCGACTCACGGTGGTAATACGGCGAAAATCGCCCTTGGCCCTGATCAATGACCACCACGCTGCGGTCCTGTGCCCCCTGCGAAACATAGGGCAGCGCTTGCGTGGCCGGGCTGACGAGCAACGCCTGGGCGCTGCCGTCGCGCAGCACGCTGTGGGCGAAATGCGCGGCCCAATCCTGGGTTTGCCGGTCAAATCGGCGCGGATGAAAAAGCCCATCGACGATGGCTTCGCGGCGCGTCACCAGGCGTGCGGCGCGCAATGCGTCGTAAAGCGCCTCGGGTTGCAGTTGCGACTGCAGCAGCTGGGTTTGCTGATGCTCCGATAACGGGTGTTCGCGCAACACCTCCAGCAACCGCGCCATGCTCAGTTCGGGGTGCAAGGCCCGTAGTTGGGTAATCACCGCCGGTACGGGCTGGTCGGGGCTGACGCGCTCGGGCAACAATTTGAGTACCGACGCACTGGCGCCCACCGCGTCAGCACGGCAGGTGTCGGCAAACCGCGTGAGCGCTTCAAACAGGTCGTTCCTCAAGGCCTTGGCTTTCGTCGCCAATTGCTGACGAAGCAACTGCGCGTCACCCGAAACAAGCGCCGGCACCAACGCCACAATGGCCTGTGCCACATGGGCGGTGAAGCGGCGCGGCGTGGCATAGGCGAACTCATGATTTTCCAGCGCGGTCAGCGTAACCACTGCCGTTGTCGCACGCGTTGCCTCCTTGTTGTAGCGACGCACCTCCAGGCCCTGATGGTCTTCAATGCTCAACGACATTCCCGCCGGCCAACCCTCCAACTGAGTGAGCAGCGGCGCCATGACGTCCAGCGCGTCGACGGGCGCGGGGCGGCTGGGATCGGCGTCTGCGGCCAGCCAATCGATCAGCCGGTCGGCGCGCAACCGATGCACGGCGTCGACCAAAGACGCCGACGCCGGCGCGCCCTCCCATACCTGGTTCAAGGTCTGTGCCGAGGTCGCGCTCGTTTCGAGCAAAATCTCGATTTGCCGTGGCAATACGTCCTGGCTGCCGAGCATTCTTTCGAGCACCTGCGGGCTCGACAGATGCCGGTGTTCAGGCACGGCGCTGTAGCGCTGGGACAAGCGTTGATACAAGTGCTGATGGCGACGCAGCACGCTGCGCCCCAAACGCGTATGCAATCGACCACTGATCAGTAAATCGGCAAGGTCGGCAAACCCCTGGAGCAATTCGGCAGGCTCGCCGAGCAGCGCCTGCCGCCCCCCTTCGACCAACGCTTGCTCCATCGCTATGAACATCGCAAACGCCCTCACCCGCCCCAACCCTTTTAACGCCCCCGGCACCGGGATCAGCAGCACATCGAGGATTTCACCGATCAGGGTCTGGAACAGCTCGATCATGGTGGGCATGAAACCGGGCGTCTGGTGCGCCAATTCCTGCAGATTGGCGCGACTGCGCTCGCGATAGAAATCGTTCAGGCTCAGCGCCGGGGACTTTTGCACGACGTTGCGCACATAGCCGACTTTATCGACGATGTTGACGCTCGGAATGACACGGGCCAGCCAGTCGACCAGTTTTTCCAACCCCTCAAGGTCGCGACGCGGCTGCGCGGTTTTACCGATTTGCTTGAGTCGCGCACAGTCACGCAGCCACATGATCTGATACAGCCAATCGACCCGCCCCGCGCGGTAGGCCGCATGGAACTCCGCATGAAACACCTCGCAGGCTTGCCGATGGCTGGCATGATGACGCAGGGACCCGCCGGGGCGATTCGGGATAAAACTGAAAGCCCCCTTGCAACCGCTGACGGAAAAAACGATGTGGGGAATGCTCAAGCTGTCGCCGGGAGGCTGGCCGGCGTAATGCCCGACCAAGCCGATCGATTGTGGCAACCAACTGATGTTGTCCGTCCCATGGGGCACGAAAAGCAGCATTTCCTCTACGCGCTCCCAGCGCGCTTCTCCCGCCAGCGCACGTTTCACCTGCTGATATTTGTCCCGGTCGACGCGGCTGGCTTCGGTGTTTCTCAAGGCCTCGATGAGGGCGAACTCAAACTCGGCATTCGCCAACCGCATGATGCTGCTGCCCAGCGAGGCGTTGGCCTGCAGCGCCTGGTCGAGACGGCGACGCAGTTGCCCGCCGAGATCGAGCCGGCGCACCAGCGCAATGAATTCGCCGGCGGTCGCGTTGATGTTCCTGTCGAGGTAACTGGCATCGGCCAGGCCGGTGCGGCCGGGGTAGCTCCAGCCGGTCAGGCCGTCATAGTTCATACAGGCGGCGTCCCATAAGGTCACGCTAGAGATCTTGATCTCATCACCTTTCAATTCGCGCCGGACGCGACCGGAGTGCTTGAGGTAGCGGGTATTGATCTTCGCTACCTTGGGGTCGATGTACTGGCCGGTCAGGGTTATCAACGCGCTGCGCAACGACTCCAGGGCATGTAGCTCGAACGCTTCGGTGAGTTGGCGGATGCCCTGCTCCATGGTGTGCTGCGCATCAATCCAGGCCCTTTGCAGGCGCACGTACTCACGTTTTTCGGCAAGATCGAGCCCGCCGAGAAGGCCGTCGAACTCAGCTCTCAAGCCATCCAGGGCTTGCAGGACTGACCACTCCAGGCCGGCCATCAAGGGTGCGCGCTGCTGCGCGATAAAAGCGCTCAGCGTGTCCTGCGGTGTGGGGGTAATCGGCTCGCTCATGGCTCTGCTCCTGAAAAGCTCAGCCTATCGCCTCGCCGTCAGCGTCTCAGGTAGCTATGTAGCGCCATGGATCAGCCGTGGTTCTTGTCGAAAACCGCCGGCCCCATCGCCGCAATCTGGCCCTCGATCAACGCATCGAAGGGTTTGAGTAACGGCTCGAAAGAAGTGGGCGCCTCCAGCACCTGCAACGCCTGCACAATCGCCTCCACCGTCGACAAGGCGCCGGGGCCCGGCGCCTTGCGCAGCCGGTAGCGCGAGACGGCGCCCGCGGCCAGCGTCACCCTGGGCAGCGCCGCCAGCAGCGGGTTGAGGTGCAACAGCTTGCGCGCCTTGCGCCAGGTGCCGTCGGGGACCACCAGCAACAACGGCCCGTCGCTCGGCCCATAAGCCTGCAGCGGCTGGGCATCGTCTGCCGGAAACAACAGGCGCGCCTGATAGCCGGGCGAGTTCAGCAAGCTCGGCAGATCGTCGAATACCTCGCCCACCACCAACTGCGCATTGTTCAAGCCCAACGCCGCCAACCGCGCGGTATTGAGCGCATGGTTGACCTCGCTCGGGTGCTGCAGCAGCAACACGCGGGTGCGGCTGTCGAGGCTGGGGATCAGCGCGCACAGGCAATGGGTGGCGGGCCGCAGGCAACGGGAACACTGGGGTCTGGACATGGTTTTTCAGGCCTGGTTGAGCTGGGTTTTGAGCAAGTCGCGAAACGTCTGGATCAGCGGCTCGCGGCTACGGCCACGGCGCATGATCATCGAGAACGGCGCCTGGTAGCCGAAGGTCGCCGGCAGCAGCACGCGCAGGTCGCCCTTGTCGGCCCAGGCCTGGGCGTAGTGTTCGGGCAGGTAGCCGATGTAGGCGCCGGACAGCACCAGGATCAGCTGCGCCTCCATACTTTCCACGGTGGCGGCGCTGTGCTTGAAGCCGTGGCGCGCCAGTTCCGCCTGGCTCCAGTAGCCGCGCCCGACCATGCGCTGCTGGGTGATCACCTGTTCGGGGATGCGCCGCTCATTGAACAGCGGGTGCCGGGTGCTGCAATACAACCAGTGTTGTTCACGGTACAGCGGCATGTAGATCAGCCCGCTCATGCGGTTGGAGAACGCGCCGATGGCCAGGTCCAGGCGGTTGTCCTGCACGCCCAGTTGCAGTTCGTAAGGGCTCAGCACCGACAAATGCAGGTGCACCGCCGGGTGTTCCAGGCTGTAGGCGCCGATCACCTCGGCGAACGGCAGGGCCTTGTCGCTGACGGTGGAGTCGAGCACGCCGAGCTTGAGCGTGCCGCGCAGCTCGCCTTTGAGCGCGGCGGCGTATTGCTCGAAACCTTCCAGTTCGCCCAGTAGACGCAGAGTCTCCTGATGGAACAACTCGCCCTTGCTGGTCAGGCTGAACCCGCCCCGGCCACGGTGGCACAGCACCAGGCCCAACGCCGATTCGAGCTGGCTCATATAGGTGCTGATCGCCGAGGTCGACAGGTTGAGCTCGTGCTGCGCATTGGCGAACCCCTGGTGGCGCACGACGCTGACGAAGATGCGCAGGAGTTTCAGGTCAGGCAAGGCGTTGGCCATGGTCGGCTCCGGGGAGGTGATCGCAGTAGTCTACCTGCCGGCATTAGTTTAGAAAAATCTGAACTAAGTATTTGCCTCTGCCGATTCTTCCCACCCCGGGCTTTTCGCAGAATCGGCCGCTAATAAACACAACACGATGAGGCAATCCCGTGGACAAGATTTTCCACCAACCACTGGGCGGCAACGAAATGCCGCGCTTCGCCGGCATCGCCACCATGATGCGTCTTCCCCATTTGCAATCGGCCAAGGGCCTGGATGCGGCCTTTATCGGCGTGCCGCTGGACATCGGCACCTCGCTGCGCGCCGGCACCCGCTTCGGCCCCCGGGAAATCCGCGCCGAATCGGTGATGATCCGCCCGTACAACATGGCCACCGGTGCCGCGCCGTTCGATTCGCTGTCGGTGGCCGATATCGGCGACGTGGCGATCAACACCTTCAACCTGCTCGACGCCGTGCGGATCATTGAAGAAGCCTACGACGAGATCCTCGAACACAACGTCATCCCCATGACCCTGGGCGGCGATCACACCATCACCCTGCCGATCCTGCGGGCGATCCACAAAAAGCACGGCAAGGTCGGGCTGGTCCACATCGATGCCCATGCCGACGTCAACGACCACATGTTCGGCGAGAAGATCGCCCACGGCACCACCTTCCGCCGTGCGGTGGAAGAAGGCCTGCTCGATTGCGACCGCGTGGTACAGATCGGCCTGCGCGCCCAGGGCTACACCGCCGAAGACTTCAACTGGAGCCGCAAGCAAGGCTTTCGCGTGGTGCAGGCCGAAGAATGCTGGCACCACTCCCTCGCGCCGTTGATGGCCGAAGTGCGCGAAAAAGTCGGTGGCGGCCCGGTGTACCTGAGCTTTGACATCGACGGCATCGACCCGGCCTGGGCGCCCGGCACCGGCACTCCGGAAATCGGCGGGCTGACCACTATCCAGGCGATCGAAATCATCCGTGGCTGCCAGGGCCTCGACCTGATTGGTTGCGATCTGGTAGAAGTTTCGCCGCCTTACGACACCACCGGCAACACCTCGTTGCTGGGCGCCAACCTGCTGTACGAAATGCTCTGCGTACTGCCCGGCGTGGCGCACCGCTGATGAGCACCCATGAGGTGTTGAAAGCGGCGGCCGACCTAGTGTCGGCCTTCGCACGCAACGACCGCGAAGCTTACTTCGGCGCGTTCAGCGCCGATGCCAGCTTCGTGTTCTACACCCTGCCCCAGCCGCTGCTCAGTCGCGATGCCTACCAGGCATTGTGGGACAGCTGGCGCCGGGACGAGGGGTTCGAGGTGCTGTCCTGCGTCTCGAGCAACGCCGTTGTCAGCCTGCAGGGTGATGTGGCGATTTTTATGCATGACGTGGCCACCGAGCTGCGCATGAACGGGGAGCAATTCAATAGCCAGGAACGCGAGACCATTGTCTTCAGACGGCAAGGGTTGGACGTACAACAAAAACAAGGCCTGTGGCTGGCCTGTCACGAACATTTGTCCGCTATGCCGGAAGGGCTGCCGCCCCCTTAGCCAATGTGATCGGAGCTGATCATGAATAATAAAAACAACGAAAACAGTATTCGCAAGATAGAAACCAACGGGGTCGAACAGATCCCAGACCATGAACGTACCGCAGGGCCCAAGGATCTGTTTCGCCTGATCTTCGGCGGTGCCAATACCTTTGCCACAGCGGTGCTGGGTGCCTTTCCGGTGCTGTTCGGCCTGTCGTTCCAGGCCGGTGTCTGGGCGATTGTGCTGGGCGTGCTGGTGGGTGCGCTGATCCTGGCGCCCATGGGCCTGTTCGGGCCGATCAATGGCACCAACAATGCTGTGTCGTCCGGGGCGCACTTCGGTGTCCACGGGCGGATCGTCGGCTCGTTTCTGTCATTGCTGACGGCGATTGCCTTCTTCTCACTGTCGGTGTGGAGTTCGGGCGATGCGCTGGTCGGCGGTGCGAAGCGGCTGATCGGCCTGCCGGAAACCGACCTGACCCTGGGCCTGGCCTATGGCGTGTTTGCCATCCTGGTGCTGACGGTCTGTATCTACGGCTTTCGCTTCATGCTGTGGGTCAACCGCATCGCGGTGTGGGCGGCGAGCCTGCTGTTTCTGCTGGGGATCTTCGCGTTCGCGCCGACCTTCGACAGCCACTTCGCCGGCAGCGTGGCCCTCGGCCAGAGCGGTTTCTGGGCCGCGTTTATCGGCGCGGCGCTGGTGGCCATGAGCAACCCGATCTCCTTCGGCGCGTTCCTCGGTGACTGGTCGCGCTACATCCCGCGTGAAACGCCGAAAATTCGCATCATGCTGGCGGTGGTCGCGGCACAGATCGCCACCTTGATCCCGTTCCTGTTCGGCTTGGCCACCGCGACCATCGTCGCGGTCAGGGCACCGGACTACATCGCGGCCAACAACTACGTCGGCGGCCTGCTGGCGGTGGCGCCGAGCTGGTTCTTCCTGCCGGTGTGCCTGATCGCGGTGATCGGCGGCATGTCCACCGGCACCACGTCGCTGTATGGCACGGGGTTGGACATGTCCAGCGTGTTCCCGCGCCTGCTGTCGCGGGTCAAGGCCACGCTGCTGATCGGGGTGATGTCTATCGCCTTCATCTTTATCGGACGTTTCGCCGCCAACCTGGTGCAGAGCGTGTCGACCTTCGCGGTGCTGATCATCACCTGCACCACCCCGTGGATGGTGATGATGATCATCGGCCTGATCGTGCGTCGCGGCTTCTACTGCCCGGACGACCTGCAGGTATTTACCCGCGGCGAACGCGGCGGGCGCTATTGGTTCAGCCACGGCTGGAACTGGCGCGGCCTGGGGGCCTGGATTCCGAGCGCGTTGGTGGGGCTGTGCTTCGTCAACCTGCCGGGGCAGTTTGTCGGGCCATTGGGCAACCTCGCCGAGGGCATCGATATCAGCCTGCCGGTGACATTGGGGCTGGCCTCGGTGGTGTACCTGAGCTTGCTGCGCCTGTTCCCGGAACCGGCTGCCGTGTACGGCCCTACCGATCCACGCAGCGAACGCACGGACGTGCGCGCTGAACCGGCGCTGCAAAAAGCCGCCTGACTTCCATAAAAAAATAATCGGAGACCCGCCGTCATGGCTTTGGATTTATTCGTCGTCCTCATCTACGCCGCCGGCATGCTCGTGCTCGGCTATTACGGCATGCGCCGCGCCAAGACCCACGAAGACTACCTGGTCGCCGGGCGCAATCTCGGCCCGTCGCTGTACATGGGCACCATGGCCGCCACGGTATTGGGCGGCGCGTCCACCGTCGGCACCGTGCGCCTGGGGTATGTCCACGGCATCTCCGGCTTCTGGCTGTGCGCCGCGCTGGGCATGGGGATCATCGCGCTGAACCTGTTCCTGGCCAAGCCGTTGCTCAAGCTGAAAATCTTCACCGTCACCCAGGTCCTGGAAAAACGCTACAACCCCATGGCCCGCCAGGCGAGCGCAGTGATCATGCTGGCCTACGCGCTGATGATCGGCGTGACCTCGATCCTGGCCATCGGCACCGTGCTGCAGGTGCTGTTCGGCCTGCCCTTCTGGATTTCGGTGCTGCTCGGCGGTGGCGTGGTGGTGATGTACTCGACCATCGGCGGCATGTGGTCGCTGACCCTGACCGACATCGTGCAGTTCGTGATCAAGACCGTCGGCCTGATGTTTATCCTGCTGCCGATCTGCCTGTACCGCGTCGGCGGCTGGGACGAACTGGTGGCCAAGCTGCCAGCGTCGAACTTCAGCTTCACCGCGATCGGCTGGGACACGATCATCACCTACTTCATGATCTACTTTTTCGGCATCCTGATCGGCCAGGACATCTGGCAACGGGTGTTCACCGCCCGTGACGAAAAGGTCGCCCAGTACGCAGGCACTTTCGCCGGTTTCTACTGCATTCTCTACGGCCTGGCCTGTGCGTTGATCGGCATGGCGGCCCATGTGCTGATTCCCGATCTGGATAACGTCAACAACGCGTTCGCCGCGATCGTCAAAGTGTCGCTGCCCGATGGCATTCGTGGGTTGGTGATTGCGGCGGCGTTGGCGGCGATGATGTCGACGGCCAGCGCTGGCTTGCTGGCGGCGTCCACCGTGTTGACCGAGGACCTGCTGCCACGTTTGCGCGGCGGCAAGCAGTCGAGCCTGAACATCAACCGCCTGTTCACCCTGCTGACCGGTATCGCGGTGCTGGGCATCGCGCTGGTGGTGAACGATGTGATCAGTGCCCTGACCCTGGCTTACAACCTGTTGGTGGGGGGCATGCTGATCCCGCTGATCGGGGCGATTTTCTGGAAGCGCGCGACGACTTCGGGGGCGATTACGTCCATGACCCTGGGCTTCGTGACGGCGTTGGTGTTCATGTTCAAGGACGGCTTGGACGCGAACACGCCGATCTACTACAGCCTGGCAGTGGCGTTGGTGAGTTTTGTCGGGGTGAGCCTGTTGTCGCGCCGACCTGAAACGGAACCGGCGCGGGCCGCCTGAACAAGCACGCGGGAAATCAGGTTTTCTTCAGCGGGTGCGACGTCGGATGTCGCACTCGTTTTTTTTGCGTGGCGTACCACGCATCGCGAGGGCGGGTTTGCTTGCTCCCACACAAGCCCGTTCCTACATAGATTCTGCGGTGTTCCGACGACTGCGGTTCAACGCCGACGTGGACGACGCTGCTCATCATCCGTGCGAATGGGCACCGGCTGCAGCGGGGGCTCGATCAGGCCCAGCGCAACGCCAAGGTCGTGGAGCCAGGTTTGGATTTTCTCTTTCATGATTGCCCCCTTTGAGGGTAGTGCGGGTCGGCGGAAATTCTTTCGCCTCTTCCTACAAATAGTAGCCCTAACTCCTACACATTGCATGAACGAAACCACAACGAACTATTACCAAATTCATGCAAATACGACAGATCGGTCAGGCGATCGCCCGGCTATCTTGCAGGAACCCGGCCTGGCCTTCGCGCTGCAGTTCGATCCATGCGTTGAGATTAGCGCCGAGCATACCCTTTCGCCACATCAGCCAGGTGGTCGCAGTGGCAAAAGGCTCAGATAGGGGATGAACGGACACGCTGTCCTTGCCTGGCAGGCTGTCGAGCATGGATTCGGACATCAAGGCCACGCCGGAACCGGCGATCACGCAGGCGAGCATGCCTTGATAAGACTCGATCTCAATGGCACGGCCCATCGCCACGTGCTCGTGGGAAAACCACGTCTCCAAACGTCGGCGATAGGAACAACTGCGTCGGAAGGTGAACACTGCACGGCCGGCAACATCCTGGGGGCCGAGTACTGGCGGGTGGTCGGCTTCGCAAATCAGCATCAGCTTTTCGTCGCACAAGGGCACACCGTCCAGGGACGCGATAGTCAGCGGGCCGTCGACCAGCGCCGCGTCGAGACGCCCGGTGATCAAGCCTTCGAGCAGCTCGCCGCTGGGCGCCGATTGCACCTGCAGATTCACCATCGGATACGCCTTGTGATAGCGCGCCAACAGTTTCGGTAAGTGAATCGCGGCGGTGCTGTACATGCTGCCCAGCACAAAGTCACCGGCCGGTTGCCCGCCTTGCACGGCACCGTGGGCTTCGTCGTGCAGCGCCAGCAGACGGGTGCTGTAGTCCAGCAACACTTTGCCCGCAGGGGAAAGCTGCAGGCGTTGACGTTCACGAACGAACAACTCGACGCCCAGTTGCTCCTCCATCTGCTTGAGCCGGGTCGACAGGTTCGATGGCACGCGGTGCAAGCGCTCGGCAGCGCGGGTGATGGAGCCCTCTTCCGCCACGGCCTGGAAAATGCGCAATTGACTGAACTCCATACCTTTCTCCAAAACTGAACAAGTTACTCACTATTATTCATTTTTACAGAAAGTCAATCCGCCTTAGCCTGCACGTCATTCGCTTTCCCGCAGGAAACCTTGCACATGTCGCCGTTGACTCGCCTCCTCGCCAGCTTTATCGCCCTGATGATGGCCATGGGCATTGGCCGCTTCGCCCTCACCCCGCAAATGCCACATCTGCTCAGCGAGGGGCAGATTGATCTGACCGGTGCCGGGCTGATCGCCGCCGCCAACTACCTGGGTTACTTCGTCGGCGCGGTGGATTCGATTTTCGCGCGCAGCCATCACCATGTACGCGGTCGCTTGTACGGCGGGTTGTGGTTGTGCGTGCTGCTGACCCTGGCGTCGTATTGGGCCCACGGGTTCTGGCCGCACCTGCTGTTGCGCTTCGGCACCGGCGTGGCCAGCGCCTGGGCGCTGGTGATGATCACCAGCCTCAGCCAACCGTTGGCGATTGCCGCCGGGCGGCCGCGCTTGGGCGCCCTGGTGTTTGCCGGGCCGGGCCTGGGGATTCTGTTGACCGGCCTGCTGGCGCTGGGTTCGAACCTGCTGGGACAAAGCTCCGCAACACTGTGGCTGGTCTACGGCGGGGTGGCGCTGCTGATGCTGCTGGCGATCCTGCCTTTCCTGCCTCAACCGAGCGTCACTAACGCGCCCGTCAGCGACGCGAGCAGCAATGCGAGCATCGCGCACCTGGGTTGGGTTTATTTCCTCTACGGCCTCGGCTACATCATCCCGGCGACCTTTCTGTCCCAGATGGCCAGCGCGCAGTTCAAGGGCGCCTGGCAGGCAGACCTGTTCTGGCCATGCTTTGGCCTGGCGGCTGCGCTCGGGGTGGTCGTGGCGAGCCTGCGCCGCAAGGCCGCGAACACAACCCGCCGCTGGCTGATGACAACCTTATGGTTGCAAGCGGCGGGCGTATTTACCTGCTTGCTCGGCAACGGCTGGGGCCTGGCGCTGGGCGTGTTGCTCTGCGGCGCACCGTTTCTGGCGTGTATGCAGTTGGTGATGGCACGCTTGCGCGAGGTGGCGCCCCACGGCTACCAGCGCAGCACTGGGGTGCTGACCGCGAGCTTTGCCATCGGACAACTGAGCGGCCCATTGCTCGCGTCGGTGAGCAGCCACCTGAGCGGCGGCCTGCAACCGGCGCTGGTGATCGCCGGTTGCGGGTTGTTATTGGCCGGCGCGCTGTTGCTGCGCCCGGCTGCGGCAGTCAGCCAGCCATCAGCGGCGTTGGCACGCGAGCCTGTTCGCGCCGAGCGAGCACCAGGAAAAACAGCCCACCCAGGAAGCAACCGGTGAACCAGGCGAAGTTGGCCATGCCCTGCAAGGCCGGGGTGAACGTGATCGCGACACCCACCAGCGTCGCCGGCAACAGAGCCTTGACCGCCGTCCAGTTCACGCCGCCGTCGAAGTAATAACGCCCGCTCGGGCTGTCATCGAACAGCGCATCCACGTCGATCTGCTGTTTTTTGATCAGGTAGAAATCCACCAGCAAAATCCCGAACAACGGCCCGATAAACGCGGCGAGGATGTCCAGGGTGTAGTGGATCATCAGCGGGTTGTTGAACAGGTTCCACGGGGTGATAAAGACTGAAGCCACCGCTGCAATCATGCCGCCGGCGCGCCAGCTGATTTTGCTCGGCGCAACGTTGGCGAAGTCGAACGCCGGGGACACGAAGTTGGCGACGATATTGATGCCGATCGTGGCCGTGACAAAGGCAAAGGCGCCCAGCAACACGGCCATGCTGTTGTCGATACGCGACACGGTGGCGATCGGATCGTGGAGCATTTCACCGAATACCGGCAAGGTGCCCGAGACGATCACCACGGTCACCAGGGAGAACGCCAGGAAATTCACCGGCAGCCCCCAGAAATTACCGCGACGCACATCCTGCATGCTGCGGCAGTAGCGGCTGAAATCGCCGAAGTTCAGCGTCGGCCCGGAAAAGTACGACACCACCAACGCCGTCGCCACAATCACCTGGCCGAAAGCCTGCCAGCCCGACAAGGACTTCTCCGCCAGGGTAAAGCTGATATTCGCCCAGCCCGCCTTCCACACGATCCAGCCGGCCAGGGCGAACATCACCGCGTAGACCACCGGCCCGGCCCAGTCGATAAAGCGCCGGATAGACTCCATGCCCGCCCAGAATACGGCCGCCTGCACCACCCACAAGCTGAGGAAACCAAACCAGCCCAGGTAGGACAGGCCCGCGAAGTGCGGCTCTGCATACACGGCCATCTGTGGGAAAAAGCGCAGCACCACGATGATCAGCGCACTCGACGCCAGATACGTCTGAATCCCGTACCACGCCACCGCGATCAAGCCACGTATCACCGCCGGAATATTCGCACCGAACACACCAAACGCCAGTCGGCAGATCACCGGGTACGGTACGGCCGCTTGCTGGCTCGGCCTGGCCACCAGGTTAGCGATCAATTGCACGATGCAAATGCCCGCGAGCAACGCAATCAGCACCTGCCAACTGGCCAGCCCGAGGGCGAACAGACTGGCGGCGAAGACATAGCCGCCGACGCTGTGTACGTCGCTCATCCAGAAGGCAAAGATGTTGTACCAGGTCCACTTCTGCGGCAGTGGGCCCAGGTCCTGGTTGTACAGGCGCGGGCTGTAGCCTTTGGGCAATTGTTCGGTCATCGCTTGGCTCCTCGAAATACCCGCCTGCGCTGCCGTAACGGGATGCATACGGAAGGCGGCATGGTTTGTATACGAAAGAGTCAGCAGAATGCGTGCCAATGGCACACAATCCCCACGGGCCGGGGTGCCAAAGGATGTATCGAGAGTTAGACCGGTGTATACCGCTCAGCAACGGTGCACGCCTTAATCCTGTACACAATCACTTGCACACCCGTTGTGCACACAGGTGCCTGACTGCGCAGCAAGCGGCGCTGAGGAATGTGGCCAAGTTGCTCAGGTCATCTGCGCCGTAGGCCGACAGAACAAGGATTTACGGGGCATCGGCACAGCTTCTGTAGGAGCGATTCGCTCCTACAGAAGAGCAAACCGCACTCAGCTCAGTTCAATGCGATCGGCATGAATCACAATCTGGCCCTGCTTGTAGAGCGCACCAATGGCCTTCTTGAAGTTGCCTTTGCTGACGCCGAACAAGTTGCTGATCACCGCCGGGTCGCTTTTATCGCTGACCGGCAGGCTGCCGTTGTTTTCGCGCAACTTGGCGAGGATCTTCGAGTTGAGGCTGGAAGCCGCTTCCTGGCCGACCGGTTGCAGGCTCAGGCTGATATTGCCGTCGGCGCGGATTTCCTTGATAAAGCCCTTCTCTTCCTTGCCCGGACGCAGGAACTTGAACACTTCGTTCTTGTGGATCAGGCCCCAGTGCTTGTTGTTGATGATCGCCTTGAAGCCCATGTCCGTGGCCTCGGCCACCAGCAGGTCGACTTCCTGGCCAACCTGGTAGTTGGCGGGCGTCTTGTCCAGGTAGCGGTCAAGGCGCGCGGTGGCGGTGATGCGCTTGGTGTGCTTGTCGAGATAGACATGCACCACGCAATATTCGCCAGCGGTCAATTGACGCTTTTCTTCCGAATACGGCAGCAACAGATCCTTGGGCAAACCCCAATCGAGGAAGACACCGATGCTGTTGACTTCCACAACTTTCAAACTGGCAAATTCGCCGACTTGAACTTTTGGTTTTTCAGTGGTGGCGATAAGTTTGTCATCGCTGTCCAGGTAAATGAATACGTTAAGCCAGTCTTCATCTTCACTAGGAATATCTTTGGGGATATACCGATTAGGCAAGAGGATTTCACCGTCTTGCGCACCATCCAGGTACAAACCAAAGTTAGTGTGTTTAACCACTTGCAAGCTGTTGTAGCGCCCGACTAAAGCCATTTCCAATACCCTCATTGCGTGGGCGGCATTCTACCCGAGTTGCGTCCGGCACGCGCGCACGCCTGAAAATTCGCGGGTTCGCATGGCATTCTACTGGCACCGCCCCACTCGTCTGATCAATCGGCTGAATTCCGCCGCGCCAGCGGCGCCCGACAGACCGCGTGGTTTCGAGTTAAAACAGTAAGTTAGAGGCTTATTTCGACGACGAACTTCGCTGGTTTCAGCCAGCGCACTAAATACAAGGGGATATTTACCAAGCAATTGTCAAGCATTTCCTGTACGATGCCTGGCCAAGTTAATTTTCTACAGGTTAGTGGCCGCCATGCGCGTAAAAGCATCCAACAGCAAAGCAAAGCCAGCTCCCGCCGTCGAAACCAGCGAGTCGATCAACAGCCAGATCGCTGCGTTCCTCAAGTCCGGTGGCGAAATCCAGCAGATTGCCAAGGGCGTGAGCGGCCAGACTTTCGGCCCGTCCAAGCAGATCAGCCTGGGCAAGAAGTAAGCTGACCGCGCAACACACCTGGTCCCTAAGCGTCTTGCCAGCAAGGCGCTAGGACTAGAGCCCGAAACACCCCATTGCTTCTCCCTGCAACACAAAATCGACCAACGGGCCTCACCGCCCGGCATTCGCCGGTATGCTTGCACACGTCTAGCACGGGCATCTGCACGATTCCTTCCATTACTGCTCCTCGCTTTTCATGGAGTGAAGCATGCTCAAACCCTGTATTTTCCTGCTCGCCGCCCTCGCTGCCAGCCCTTTGGCCGAAGCGCAGATTTTCCAGCGCGAATTGGGCGACTTCGATCTGAAACTGGGCACCACGCCCAGCCGCAGCATGGCCCAGGGCCTGGTCAAGCCGACATCGCCGGGCAGCGACGCCTTCCACGGCGGCCTCGACCTGAGCCACGACAGCGGCCTGTACATCGGCCAGTTCTCACCGAACATGGGCCTGTCTTCGGCGAGCAACCTTGAAATCGACTCGTACATGGGGTTCAAACACCCCTTCGACCAGACGCTCGGCTACGAAGTGGGATTGATCCACTACAGCTATCCCTCGCTCAGCCCCCTTGACAGCCAGGAGTTCTATGGCGGCCTGAACCTGCTGGGCAATCGCTTCGGCGCGTCCTTCAGCAACGACCCCGACCGCCAGGACAGCACCCTGTTCGCCGATCTTGGCGGCACACAGCCGTTCGGCATCGGCGTCAGCATGAAGTACACCACACATCAACTGGGCAGCCCGGTCTCGGTGGACGGCGGTTCGATCCGCAGTTTCAGCGACTGGTCGGTGCAATTCTCACGGGCGTGGATGGGCGTTGACCTTGACCTGATCTACAGCGACTCCAGCCTCAACGGCGGCGACTGCTCGGCCTACTCCGGACACAATTCGCAATGCGATGGGCTGTTGACCTTGAAGGCAGCGCGGACGTTTTATTGATGGGCTGAACTGTCGCACCCAGCGCGGGTTCACATGCATTAACCCCCTCTGCGCAAGGACCCGCCCATGCTGAGCCGGCTCAAATTTCTGCTGCCATTCGTGATCCTGAGCCTGGTGCTTGGCGGCTGCAACCGCGTGGGTTTGGCCTACCGCAATCTCGACGTGATCATCCCGTGGACCCTCAGTGACTACCTGGACATGAACGCCGGGCAGAAACGCTGGTTCAACGACACCCTCCAGCAACACCTGGCCTGGCATTGCACCACGCAGTTACCGGGTTATCTGGACTGGCTCGACCGCCTGCAACAGATGGTCGACAACCATCAGGTCAGCGACAACGCCTTGCAGAGCCATACCGACGAAGCCAAACAGGCGGTGAGCGAGATCGCGCGCGCGATCACACCGTCGGCGGTCCACTTGCTGCGCGGGCTGGACGACCAGCAGGTCAAGGACATGAACGACGCCCTGGCCAAAGACCTGCGCAAACGCCAGGACGAATACCTGAAACCGCCCCTGCCGCGACAGATCCAGGCGCGTGCCGAGCGCATGAGCAAGCGCCTCCATGCGTGGATCGGGCCGCTCAGCGCCAGCCAGCAGCAACGGGTGGTGGCCTGGTCTGCGGAGCTGGGTGACCAGAACCAACAGTGGATCGACAACCGCGCCCGCTGGCAGGCGCAGTTCATCGACGCTGTGCAACAACGCCACGCCCCTGACTTTGCGCAGAAAATGCAACAATTGTTGGTGGACCGCGAACGCGCATGGACCCCGGAATATCGGCAGGCCGATGCCCAGACGGAAACAGCGGCGCGCAGCCTGATCGTGGATCTAATGGCGCAAAGCAGCGTACAACAACGCCAGAAACTGACGCACAAAATCGCGGGCGTGCGCAGCGATTTCAAGGCGCTCAAATGCCTCAACGCCGCCGCTGACTAGAACGTGGGAGCAACATCGCGCCCGCGCAGGCCCTTCAGGCAATCGCCGCCTTGGACGCCACGTCGTCGAACGTCGCCGGTTCCAGCGCATCCGCCTGCTCATCGAGCACCTGACGCGGGTGAGCGTGGCCCGGTATCGAGCTGTCGATCAACGCCAGCAATTGGGCTCCTCGTGGCGTCAGGATAAAGTTCTCACCATTACCACCCTCCTCTTCAGGCCGCGACTCGATAAACCCGCGCTTGAGCAACAGCGCCTCGTAATCCGCAGCGGTTGTTTTCAACACATCCAGATTGCCGGTGGACTCGCCCGCCATGACCTTCTCGGCGGCCTCCTGCTCGGCGTACTTACGCGGGGCAAAGCTGCCCTCGCCATTCTGCACTTCATGCAACAGCCGTTCGATCAGATCCCAGTTGTAAGTCGTCATCCTGATTCCTCCTGCGGGCCAAAAGGAAAAGCAGCCCGTTCAGAGTTGGGACACGTCTCGTCAGCGGCCGTTCAGCCGAATGGACAGGCGTCACTTCTGTGTACTTTCCAGACGTTCGCCGCCTCAACTGGGCGGAAAGAAGCTGCGGCCAAGGCAAAAAAACCGCAGGCAAAAAAAACCGGACAGCGTCCGGTTTTTTTATCGCGGCCCAGCCTTATTCGGCAGCCGGTGCTTCTGGCTTGCGGCGCTTGAGCGGCGCCATGCCGTCCTTGCTGACCAACGACAGGTTGTCGGTCTTCGGCCGGTTGGCGATCTTGCGCTTGGTCGGCGACTTGGCGCCGGCCTTCTTCTTGTCACCCTTGCCGTCGACTTTTTTCTTCTTCACGCCTACAGCCTTGCCCGAAGCCTTGACCTTCTTCGGCCCGGTGTAGGTGCCTTTGACTTCCTTGATGGTGCGGCGCTCGAACGACTGCTTGAGATAGCGCTCGATGCTCGACATCAGGTTCCAGTCGCCGTGGCAGATCAGTGAGATCGCCAGGCCATCGTTGCCGGCACGCCCGGTGCGACCGATACGGTGGACGTATTCGTCGCCGCTGCGGGGCATGTCGAAGTTGATGACCATGTCCAGGCCGTCGACGTCCAGGCCGCGCGCGGCGACGTCGGTGGCAACCAGGATCTTCACCCCGCCTTGCTTGAGGCGGTCGATTGCCAGCTTGCGGTCCTTCTGGTCTTTCTCGCCGTGCAGGACGAACGCTTTGTAGTCCTGCGCCACCAGGCGGCCGTAGATGCGATCAGCCGCAGCGCGGGTGTTGGTGAACACGATGGCCTTCTGATAGGTCTCGTTGGCCAACAGCCAGTTGAGGATCTGTTCTTTGTGGACGTTATGGTCAGCGGTGATGATCTGCTGGCGCGTGGTCGCGTTCAGGTCGCTGACATTGTTGACCTGCAGGTGCTCGGGGTTGTTCAGGACCTTGGCAACCATGTCGCGCAGGGTCGAACCGCCGGTGGTGGCGGAGAACAGCATGGTCTGCTGACGATTCACGCACTCGGCCACCAGGCGCTGCACGTCATCGGCAAAACCCATGTCGAGCATGCGGTCGGCTTCGTCGAGCACCAGCACTTCGACTTCCTTGAGGTCGAGGTTGCCGGCGTTGAGTTGCTCGATCATGCGGCCCGGGGTGCCGATGAGGATGTCCGGGACCTTGCGCAGCATGGCGGCCTGGACCTTGAAGTCTTCGCCGCCGGTGATCAGGCCGGACTTGATGAAGGTGAACTGCGAGAAACGTTCGACTTCTTTCAGGGTCTGCTGGGCCAGCTCGCGGGTCGGCAGCAAGATCAGGGTCTTGATGCTGACGCGGACTTTGGCCGGGCCGATCAGGCGGTTAAGAATAGGCAGGACGAAAGCGGCCGTCTTGCCACTCCCGGTTTGAGCCGTCACCCGCAGGTCACGCCCTTCGAGCGCGAGCGGGATGGCCGCTGCCTGCACAGGCGTAGGCTCGACAAATTTAAGCTCGGCCACGGCTTTGAGCAGGCGTTCGTGCAGGGCGAATTGGGAAAACACGGGTGCTACCTCGAAGAAATACAAAATATCAGCTGCATAGGGTAACGGTTTCGAGCGTCCAAACCGAGTTTCTTTACGCGAACAGGGCTAATCAGCTGCTTTTTTGTTAAGGCGTTTGTCTGTAACGCCAATGTAGCTGCTCTTAAATGCTCTAATCGACCGGTCTTGTCTTACAGAAGAATCGGTTTCACCCATGGATATCAAACAGCTCTGGCTCAACGTCAAAGACCTTTGGAACGCCCTCGATGAACACCCGCTGCTGCATTCCAGCCTGGGCTTGCTGGTGTTGTTGGTGGTGGCGCTGTTGCTCGGACGGGTGGCGCGTTACCTCATTCTGCATGCGGTCAAATTGCTCGGCCGGCAACCGGCCCTGCACTGGCTCAACGACCTGCGCCACAACAAAGTCTTCCACCGCCTGGCGCAGATGACGCCGTCGCTGGTGATCCAGTTCGGCCTGCACCTGGTGCCGGACCTGAGCAAGACCGCAACGCTGTTCATCGGCAACGTGGCGCTGGCGTTCACCATCCTGTTCGTGGTGCTGGCCATCAGTGCGCTGCTCAACGCCCTGCTGGACATCTATGCGCGCACCGAACATGCACGTACCCGCTCGATCAAGGGCTATGTGCAGTTGGCGAAGATGATTCTGTTCGTGTTTGCCGCGATCATCATCGTCGCCACCCTGATCGACCGCTCGCCGCTGTTGCTGCTGTCCGGCCTGGGTGCGATGTCGGCGGTTATCTTGTTGGTCTACAAGGACACCTTGCTGTCGTTCGTCGCCAGCGTGCAGTTGACCAGCAACGACATGCTGCGGGTCGGCGACTGGATCGAAATGCCCCAGGTCGGCGCGGACGGTGACGTGGTGGACATCACCTTGCACACGGTCAAGGTGCAGAACTTCGACAAGACCATCGTCTCGATTCCGACCTGGCGCCTGATGTCCGAGTCGTTCAAGAACTGGCGCGGCATGCAGGCGTCAGGCGGGCGTCGGATCAAGCGCAGCCTGTTTATCGATGCCAGCGCCGTGCGCTTCCTGCGCGACGATGAAGAAGTCCGCATGACCCAGGTCCACCTGCTCACCGACTACATCAGCCGCAAGCAGGCCGAACTCAAGGCCTGGAACGAAGCCCAGGGCCAAAGCGCGCAGTTGTCGGCCAACCGCCGGCGCATGACCAACCTCGGCACCTTCCGCGCGTATGCCCTGGCTTACCTGAAAAGCCACCCGGACATCCAGCCGAACATGACCTGCATGGTGCGTCAGATGCAAACCACCGCCCAGGGCGTGCCGCTGGAAATCTACTGCTTCACCCGCACCACGGCGTGGTCGGATTACGAGCGGATTCAAGGGGATATCTTCGACTACCTGCTGGCGGTGCTGCCGGAATTCGGCTTGAGCCTGTATCAACAGCCGAGCGGCACGGACCTGCGCAGCGGGCTGTTCGCAATGACGCAGAACACCACGACCGCCCAAGCGCTGGAGCGCTGACAAGGCAGACGGCGCGGGGCTCGCGTGCCCCTCGCCGGTCGAATCACCACACGCCCCCGCGCCCAATCAGGCCTTGCGCTACAGGCCAGGCCAACTCGGTAAATAGCCGAGGAACATGTCTAGTTGCCGCACGCGGCAAAATCAAACCGACGCCGCAACTAAGAAAACTCTACCTATACGTTTAGTGAATTTCACTATTCAGGCACCCGGTTTTTAATCTGTTTTTAGAAAAACCAAAGCTATAGCATCTGGCCATCGAACAACTCTGTGAGAAGGCGTTACTTATGTTATGGACAACTAAGCTTTCAGATGATGCGGCACACTTTGTATTAAGTTCGGATGCGGAAGCATTGACTCATTACTGCGGTGCAACTGCCTTTTCTCAACCTCGCGACTTTTATACCGACAGCCCCTACCAGCGGCCTTCAAGGCCGCAGGACGTGACCGATTCGATTATCAGCAGTTGCCTGACAAGCGAGCAACTCTCACACAGCCAGCATCTTTTGGCGCAACGTTTATTATTGAATATCTATGAGCAAGACTTGGTCTTTTTACCCAAGCCGCCCATGGCGCTGGACCTCAAGGTATTCAAGGACTTTTATGACCCATTGCATGCCGCGTCGGGTAAAAAGATTCGTCCGTTATTGGAGCACTACCTCTACAACTGGCTCAAGGAAGAGGTGCACATCAACGGCCCCTGGTGCCTGGACGCCTTTGTCGCCCACACCGACAAGGTCTTGGACGATGTGGCCCGCTCCGATTCAAAACTCCATGAAGTCCTGACCACCAGCCGCCATCCCGAACGTGCCGCGCGGTTCTTCATGACGCAATGCGCCGGCGACTTCCTCAGTGAAGCCTCGGCCATGGCGCGCAATGTGCTGGGCAACAGCGGCGTGTACACCAGCGAGCTGTTCAAGATCCTGATCGACGAATACGGCTACGGCATCGACAAGAAAAAGCACAGCACCATTTTTGAAGACATGCTCAAAGACATGGACATGTCCCCTCACGTGCATCACTACTGGCAGTTCTATACCCCGGCCTCGCTGTCGCTCACCAACTACTTCCACTACGTGTCGGCCAACCATGGCGAGCTGTTCCGCTATATCGGCGCCATGTACTACACCGAAGCCACGCTGGCCCTGACCACCCAGCATCAGTCGCGCGCCATCAAGACCATCTTCAACGGCACGGTCTCCACCGAATACTTCGACGAGCACTCACACATCGATGTGCATCACGGAAGAATGGCCCTGCAACGCCTGATCCTGCCGATGATCAAGCAGTTCGGCAACGCGATCATCCCCGACCTTATCCGCGGTTTCGAGGAGTTCCGCTTACTGCAGGACATCGCCGACGAAGAGCTGTATGCCCATATCAAGTGGCATGACGAGTTGGACGAACACCGTGCCCAAGCCAGCGCCCTCCAAGGCCGCAAGCCGGTGGACCTGACGATCACCGAGCCTGAACACGAGCTTTCGGTGCTGCATACCCACCCCAACGACGAGCTGTTCTGGGTCGAGTCCGGCGAGCTGGATTTCGTCGCCAGCCCCGAACTGAGCGTGCGCCTCAAGGCCGGGGAAGGCGTGGTGATTCCCAAGGGCATGCTGCATGGCACCCGCGTCGTCAGCCCGTCCTGCACTTACACCGTCACGGCCATTTGAGGACGCCGCCCCATGAAAGCCATCAGCCTGAACCTCAGCCATACCCACTATGTGGCGGTGGAAGGGAAAACCTACTTTCTCAAGCGCCATGCACATTCGACTCAACTGCTGCCGACCGCCTGCCCCCATCGCGGCGGCCCGCTGCACATGGGGGAAGTGACGGGTGACGGGCAAAGCGTGATCTGCCCCTGGCACGACAACGCCTACAAGGTCTGCAACCTGGAAAAGAAGTCGCTGCCCACCGTTCGCGTCAGAAACCAGATCAGCACCGTCATTGGTGACACCGAGCGGTGCGTGCCTCTCCTTAAACTCTCTCGTTACGACTGATGGTGCCCATGAATAATAAATCGACCCTTGCTGCGTTTTACTCGATCGTGACCCTCTTCACCGGCCTGGACATGGCGATTGTGATTGCCATGGTCTGGTTCGGCCTGGAGACCACCGGCTCGACCTTCCTGGTGGGCGCCACCTTATGCGTGGCGACCGTGGTGCCGTATCTGTGCGAGCAGTACATCGGCCGGTTCTTCACCATTGAACTGAGCATGAAACGGCTGTTGTACATTCGCCTGACCGCGTTCGCCGCCGTGCTGGGGCTGTCGTTTACCGACGCGGCGCTGTTGCCGATCGGTTTCCTGGCGATTGCCTTCGTGGTGGGGGTCACCGACTACTTCACCATCAGTACCCTGGAATCGAAAAACACCAAGCTGGTGCTGGCCGGGCTGACCAACAGCGACACCTCGGCGCGCTTGATGCAAACCTCCATCCAGATCGGGGCCTTTGGCGGTGCGCTGCTGGGCGGGGTGATTGTGGATGTGTTCACGGTCAACCAGACCCTGCAGATCATCAGCCTGGGGGCGATCCTGTCGTTGGCGGCGATTCTTTTTGTCGCGGCCACGCCCACCGCCGACGCCACCGAGCAAGTCGCCGACACCCACACGGCGCAGTCTCTACAGTTGCCGCGCAACCTGTACATCCTGATCATCGTGTTGAGCATGATCGGCTTCCATATCGGCGCCTTCAACAGCCTGGTGCCGATCGTGTTCCAGAAGCTCAACGAATGGAACGCCACCCTGTTTGGCGTCGCCAGCGGCCTGGCGGGCCTCGGTGCGTTCAGTGCCGCGGTGCTGCCACGGATCAAGCTCAACAGCTACAGCGCGATCCTGCTGGTGATCCTGGCCGACGTGGCAATCGTCTATTTCCATAACCTCTACGTGATGATGGGCGCCGCTTTCCTGCTGGGTTTCTGCATCAACAGCCTGCGCATCCAATTGCGTAAAACCCTGATCGAGTCGGCGCCCAACGCACGGATCGCCGACGTGATCGCCGCCAAAAGCTCGCTCTACTACCTGCTGGTCAGTGGCTCGGCGCCGATGATCCTGACGTTCTTCACCACCACAGGCTTCCTCGGCCTCGAAGGTGCGCGCGTGCTGATGATCGTCTCCGCCGCGCTGTTGGCCGCTGCCGTACTGGCGTGGAACCTCACCCCTGCCGTCGCGGCCACCGCCACCACAAAATAGGAGTACCTGCTTTGGAAACCGTACTGATCGTTGACCCGTTCTCCACAGGTAAACTCTACGCGCCCTTGCTCAAGGCTCAGGGCGTGAGGTGCTTTGCCGTGATTTCCACCGACAGCTTGCCCGCGCATTTCACCGATGACCTGATCAGGGAAAACTTCGAGGCGGTCTACCACTGGGAAGAGGGTTTGCTGGAGATCCTCGAACCGCTGTCACTGAGCGCCGTGATCGCCGGTTGCGAAACCGCGATCTACCTGACCGACTACCTCACCGAAGTCCTGCGCGTTCCCGGTAACAGCCGCGTCACCAGCGACCTGCGTCGCAACAAGTTCTCCATGCAGCACGCCCTGAAAAAACACGGGCTGGCGAACATCGAATCGCAACTGCTGAGCTCACCGACGCGCATTGCAGAGGTGGTTGCCACGCTGGACGACAAGACCACCTACGTGGTCAAGCCGCTCAATTCCGCCGCCACCGAAGGCGTGGTGTTTGCCCACGGCCGGGCCGGCGTCAAGAGTTCCTTGGACACTGCGGCCTGGCAGCGCAAAAACGACCTGGGGGAAATCAACCTCGGTTTCATCGTGCAGCCGTTCGTGTCGGGCCCGGAATATGTGGTGGATATGGTCGCCTTTGACGGCGTGTACATCATTGCCTCGGTGTGCAGGTACACCAAGGTCCAGAGAAACGGCAGCATGTTTGTCTACGAAAGCCTGGACACCCTCGACCCCCGCGCCGAAGACCTGCAACCGCTGACCGACTATGCCCGCCAGGCGGCCGCGGCGCTGAGCATCGAGGTCGGCCCGATTCATATGGAGATCATCTGGTCTGCCCACGGCCCGGTGATGATTGAAGCCGGCGGCCGCTTGCATGGCGGCATCGCACCGCTGCTGTTTCAACAGGTGTATCACCCGGATTTGCTCTCGCTGGCCATCGACAGCTACCTCGGCCGCCCACGCCCGCGCGCCGATGCGGTCAGCCAGATCAGCCACGGTCGGATCGGGTTCTTCTGCTCCGACGAACAACGTACCTTCGCCGCGCCCTCGCCGCAGGCCCTGCAGAGCGTAATGGAGGACGAGGCCTATTGCGGCCACCGCTACTTCATCCGCCCGGGCGACACCACGCCGGTCACGATCGACTTCGCCACCTGCCCGGGGCTGTTCTGGCTGCAACACCTCTCGGCGCCGCAACTGGACATCAGCAGCGCCAATCTACGTAAACAGCTGTGGTGTTAAGACCATGAAAAGTCGTTTGATCATCCGAAAGTCAGCCAGTGATCTGGGCATCAACAACGCGTGCGCGGCGGTTATCGAAGACATTACCGTGTCGGACGACCAGAGCTTCGTCAGTGTCCTGCAAAGCAACCTGAATCACGTTGCGTCCCACCTCAACGAGCTGGACTCCAACGTCATTTACGAAGGCTTTGCCAAGCAACTCAAGAAGCTCGGCTACGAAAACACCGTGAGCGCCAACGAGAAACTGTTGCGGCGCTTCATCGCCAAGGGCGTATACCCCATCAACAACATCGTCGATGCCTATAACGCCGTGGCGATCCGGCATGGGGTCAGCATCGGCGTACACACCTACCATCGGCGGGATGACATCTACGTCATGCGCTCGGAGGCCCCCAGGGCTTTCCGCCCGCTGTTCGCCAAGAAGGAGATTACGATTCCAGCGGGCGATATCGTCTATACCTGCGGTGACGTGCCCCTGGCGAGTATCGGCAAGGTCGACGCCGACGCCCATGACTTCAGGCTGACGAAGGACTCGTCGAGCCTGCTGGTGGTGGTGCTGGGGCACGACGATACGCCGTTGGCCTTCAACCAGGCCGTCATCGAAGAGTTCGTCGACACCCTGCGCCAGCGAATGCCGGCCTTGAGTCACCACTTTCTCGAGACCGTACACGATCACGCCTGAGGCTGGAACCGCATAGCCGCTGCCAGAACAGCAGCGGCTACCGCCAGGCCTTGAGCACCGGGTTGACCACCACCTCGCGCACATGCTCGATCTTCAGCAGGTTGTCCTTGAACACCATCAGCTCTTCAAAGTTGCGGTATTTGACCTCGAGCATCATGTCGACGTCGCCGAACAGCGAATAAGCCTGAACCACTTCACGGAACTGGTAGATCTTCGGAAACACCAGGTGGCAGTTGCTGCCATTGAGCGTGAGCATCAAAAACGCCGATTGCTGGGCTTCTTCATCGGCGGCGACGTTGATGGTGAAGCCGAGGATAATGCCCTTCTCGATCAGTTTCTGAACCCGCGATTCCACGGCGGTTCGCGACTTGTGAACTTGTCGCGCCAGCTGCGCCAGGCTGACCCGGGAGTCGTCCTTCAAGGCAGCAATGATCTGTTCGTCAACCTTGTCCACTCTGCCGCCCCCACACTTTTCTCTTCTATAACAGACTTTCATTCCCGCTCACGCCTGCCCTGGGCCTATCACCTCGCAGACTGTACGCCAGGCCCGGGCTTTATGCCCAACCGACTGATCCACACTGCCGCCAGAATCACCAAGCCGCCCAGGGCCAGGCGGCCCAACGGCTCGTGCTGGTTCCAGATCAACAGGTTCAATAACAGCCCCACCGGCACATGCAGGTTGTTCATCACCGCCAGGGTCCCGCCGTTGACCAGGCACGCGCCCTTGTTCCACCAGTACATGCCCAGGGCCGTGCTGACCAGCCCGAGGAACACCAGCACGCCCCATTGCAGCGGCGCTTCGGGGAGGAAATCAGCCTTGCCGAACACCAGGAATGCCGGCAACACCACCAGCAGCGCACCGAGGTAGAAATAACCGAAGCGCCGGTAGTGCGGCAGATCACTGGGGTAGCGCGCCACCAACTGCTTGTACATGACTTGCCCGGCGGCGTAGGTGAAGTTGGCCAGTTGCAGCAGCAGGAAGCCCCCAAGGAAGTGTGGGGTGACTTGATCGAAGCGGATGACCGCCGCACCCACCACCGCGACCAGCGCGGCGACCAGGGCCCAGGGGTTGAAGCGTCGGTTGAGGGCGTCTTCGATCAGGGTCACATGCAGCGGCGTGAGGATAGTGAACAGCAGCACCTCGGGCACCGTGAGCACGCGAAAGCTCAGGTACAGGCAAACGTAGGTCACGCCAAATTGCAGCGCACCGATGACCAGCATGCCGCGCATGAAGGTCGGCTGCACCGAGCGCCAGCGCGTCAGCGGAATGAACACCAGCCCGGCCAGCAGCACGCGCACCAGCACCGCGAAGTAGCTGTCGACGTGACCGGCAAGGTATTCGCCGATCAAGCTGAAGGAAAATGCCTGTATCAGGGTGACAACCAGTAAGTAGCCCATGCACGCCTCGTATCGAATGGGCGGGACATTAAAGGTTTTCGGCGGCTCACGAAACTCGGCGCAAAAAAAACCCGACCTCGCGATAGCGGCAGTCGGGCAGGAGCACTCAGGAGCAACAAGTGCAAAGGGAGGTTTTTACGCGGACTTGAAGGGTTTGCGTGGTGAGATATAAACACCGCGCGATTATGTGACGATTAAAGGATCACGCGACTTGCGCCAGCAACGCCTTGGCGTGGTTGATGCCTTTTTCCTGGAAGTCGCCGCTCAGGTTCACCCCTTCGGCGTGAATGAACGTCACGTCATGAATCCCGATGAATGCCATCACCTGACGCAGGTAAGGTTCCTGGTGATCGGAGCTTGCGCCGGTGTGAATCCCGCCCCGGGCGGTGAGCACGATGGCCCGCTTACCGATCAACAGCCCCTGGGGGCCGGTGGCGGTGTACTTGAAGCTCACACCTGCACGCAACACATGATCCAGCCAGGCTTTGAGGGTGCTGGGGATGGCGAAGTTGTACATCGGCGCCGCCATCACCAACACGTCGGCGGCGAGCAATTCATCGGTCAAGGTGTTGGAGCGATCCAGGGATGCCTGTTCGCTGGCGCTGCGCTGATCCGCCGGTTTCATCCAACCGCCGAGCAGGTTGGCGTCCAGGTGCGGAAGCGGGTTGAGCGCCACGTCGCGCACGGTGATCTGATCCGCCGGGTGCGCAGCCTGCCATTGGCTGATGAACTGCCGGGTCAGTTGGCGGGAGATCGAATCCTGCTGGCGGGCGCTGCTTTCGATGATCAGTACGTTGGACATGGCTGCGTAGGCTCCATCTGTAATTGCTGTAAGTCGATGGAGAAAAGATTAACCAGAGCCAATTCGATAAAAAAGCGCAAAAAACTGCTACAACCCATCTAGAAATTTGTTTATAAGCGGAGTATTGCTGTAGGCATGCTCCGCTGTCGCTTTATTTCGGTGCACATTCCAGTGCGATACGCATCTTGATGATCGCGCGGTTGAACTTGACGGTGGTGTTGGTGCTTTTGCCCGCCGGCACGCTGACAGTACGGCGACGGGGTGATTCCGGGCCGTTGGTGAAAGTCACCGAACACAGCGCGTCGCGCGTGCCGTAGTTGTTCAGTTGGATCGAACTGATGTCACCGTCCACGTCGGACGCGGTGTAATCCACGCTCACGCCGTCGATCTTTTTTGTCACATCGATGGGGTAGGCAAACGCACTGAGCGGCAGCAGTGCCAGCACCACACAACACAATTTTCTCATTCGGCAGTCTCCAATAAGGACTGTCAGCTTAGGACAAGAGGAGCTCATCTTGAAAGCGCCCCGCGTTACCCTCGATCAATGGCGCACGCTGCAAGCCGTGGTCGACCATGGCGGCTTTGCCCAGGCGGCCGAAGCGCTGCACCGTTCGCAGTCCTCGGTGAGCTACACCGTGGCCCGCATGCAAGACCAGCTCGGGGTGCCGCTGCTGCGCATCGACGGGCGCAAGGCCGTGCTCACCGACGCCGGCGAAGTGCTGTTACGCCGCTCCCGGCAGTTGGTGAAAAACGCCAGCCAACTCGAAGACCTCGCCCACCATATGGAACAGGGCTGGGAAGCCGAAGTACGCCTGGTGGTCGATGCCGCCTACCCGAATGCACGCTTGGTGCGCGCCCTGACCGCCTTTATGCCGCAAAGCCGCGGCTGCCGCGTGCGCCTGCGCGAAGAGGTGTTGTCGGGGGTTGAAGAGCTGTTGATCGAAGGCGTGGCCGACCTGGCGATCAGCAGCTTCAACATCCCCGGCTATCTCGGCACCGAGATGAGCAACGTGGAGTTTGTCGCCGTCGCTCACCCCGAGCATGCCTTGCACCGCATGAACCGCGAACTGAGCTTCCAGGACCTGGAAAGCCAGATGCAAGTGGTGATCCGCGACTCCGGGCGCCAGCAGCCGCGCGATGTCGGCTGGCTCGGCGCCGAACAGCGCTGGACCGTCGGCAGCCTCGCCACAGCCGCCAGTTTCGTCGGCAGCGGCCTGGGCTTTGCCTGGTTGCCCCGGCACATGATCGAGCGCGAACTCGCCGAAGGCGTGCTCAAGCAGCTACCCTTGGAGCAGGGTGGCAGCCGTCACCCTACGTTCTACCTGTACTCGAACAAGGACAAACCCTTGGGGCCAGCGACGCAGATCCTCGTGGAGCTGCTGCGCACATTTGACACCGCCCCCCTGGATGCGCCTTTCGCCGCACCGCAGCAAGCCTGAAACGGAGTTCATGCATGGCCTGGTTCGAACATGAAGGGTGCAGCCTGCATTACGAGGAATATGGTCACGGCACCCCGCTGATTCTGATCCACGGCCTGGGCTCCAGCAGCCAGGATTGGGAACTGCAGATTCCGGTGCTGGCCCGGCATTACCGCCTGATCGTGGTGGATGTGCGCGGCCACGGGCGCTCCGACAAACCCCGGGAGCGCTACAGCATCAAAGGTTTCACCCTCGACCTGATCGCCCTGATCGAACACCTGGACCTGCCCGCCGCGCACGTGGTGGGCTTGTCCATGGGCGGCATGATCGCGTTTCAACTGGCGGTGGACGAACCGGCGCGAGTCAAGAGCCTGTGCATCGTCAACAGCGCGCCCGAGGTCAAGGTGCGCAGCGCCGACGATTACTGGCAATGGGCCAAGCGCTGGACCCTGGCACGCGTCCTCAGCCTGGCCACCATCGGCAAGGCCCTGGGCGACCGGCTGTTTCCCAAACCGCAGCAAGCCGACCTGCGCCGCAAGATGGCCGAGCGCTGGGCAAAAAACGACAAACGTGCTTATCTCGCCAGCTTCGATGCAATTGTGGGCTGGGGCGTGCAGGAACGACTTTACAGAATTACCTGTCCAACCCTGGTCATCAGCGCCGACCACGACTACACCCCTGTGGCGCACAAAGAAATCTATGTAAAACTGCTGCCCGATGCGCGGCTGGTGGTCATCGAAGATTCCCGCCATGCCACACCCTTGGATCAACCCGATGTCTTTAACGCTACCCTGCTCGATTTTCTAAAGACAGTCGAAACCACTACCCAGGATCACTGACCCATGCTGAAAAAAATCGCCTTCTTTGCCGGTTCCGTTCTGTTCGCTGCCAACCTGATGGCCGCCGAGCCCGCCAAGGCGCCCCACGTATTGATCTCCACCACCAACGGCGACATTGAAATCGAACTGGACCCGGTCAAGGCGCCGATCAGTAGCAAGAACTTCCTGGCCTACGTCGACAAGGGCTTCTACACCAACACGATTTTCCACCGTGTGATCCCGGGCTTCATGGTCCAGGGCGGCGGGTTCACTGCGCAGATGGCGCAAAAAGACACCAACCCACCGATCAAGAACGAAGCCAGCAACGGCCTGCATAACGTGCGTGGCACGCTGTCGATGGCCCGCACCTCGAACCCGGATTCGGCCACCAGCCAATTCTTCATCAACGTCGCGGACAATGCCTTCCTCGATCCAGGCCGCGATGCCGGTTATGCCGTGTTCGCCAAAGTGGTCAAAGGCATGGACGTGGTCGACATCATCGTCAACTCGCAGACCACCACCAAACAAGGCATGCAGAACGTGCCAATCGATCCTGTCCTGATCAAGTCGGCCAAGCGCATCGACTGAGGTCCGCAGGTAGTTCCGCGCGGCGCTCACAAGGCGTCGCGCGCCTTTGAACAGGAGAGCCCGCCGGGCGGGCGTCAACCCTAATGCTCTATCGTCGTTTCGAACAACTGATCGATATTTTCCGCGACGCGCCCAGCGCCGCCCCTCCCGATAAAGTCCTGCCCTTCTACCTCTACTACCTGCGTCAGGTGTGGCCGTGTTTCGCCGCGCTGTTGGTGGTGGGCCTGATCGGCGCACTGATCGAAGTCGCGCTGTTCAGCTACCTGAGCCGCATCATCGACCTGGCCCAGGGCACACCGCCCGCGAACTTTTTCCAGATCCACAGCACCGAGCTGATCTGGATGGGCGTGGTCGCCCTGCTGCTGCGCCCGATCTTCGGCGCCCTGCATGACCTGCTGGTCCACCAGACCATCAGCCCCGGCATGACCAGCCTGATCCGTTGGCAAAACCACAGCTACGTGCTCAAGCAGAGCCTGAATTTCTTCCAGAACGACTTCGCCGGGCGCATCGCCCAGCGCATCATGCAAACCGGCAACTCCCTGCGCGATTCCGCCGTGGCGGCCGTGGATGCGATCTGGCACGTGGCGATCTACGCCATCAGTTCCCTGGTGCTGTTTGCCGAGGCCGACTGGCGCCTGATGATCCCGCTGGTGACCTGGATCGTCTGCTACAGCCTGGCATTGCGCTACTTCGTGCCGCGGGTGAAAGCGCGTTCGGTGATTTCCTCCGAAGCGCGCTCCAAGTTGATGGGCCGCATCGTCGATGGCTACACCAACATCACCACCTTGAAGCTGTTCGCGCATACCCAATCCGAGCAGGAATACGCCAAGGAAGCGATCATCGAGCAGACCGAAAAAACCCAGTTGGCCAGCCGCGTGGTGACCAGCATGGACGTGGTGATCACCACCATGAACGGCCTGCTGATCGTCACCACCACCGGCCTGGCCCTGTGGTTGTGGACCCATTCGCTGATTTCCGTGGGCGCGATTGCCCTGGCGACCGGCCTGGTGATTCGCATCGTCAACATGTCCGGCTGGATCATGTGGGTGGTCAATGGCATTTTCGAAAACATCGGCATGGTGCAGGACGGCCTGAAAACCATCGCCCAGCCGCTGGCCGTGGTCGACCGCGACAACGCTCCACGCCTGACCGTACCCCATGGCGAAGTGCGCTTCGAGCAGGTGGATTTCCACTACGGCAAGAAGAGCGGGATCATTGGCGGCCTGAACCTGACCATCGAGGCCGGTGAAAAAATCGGCCTGATCGGCCCCTCCGGCGCAGGCAAATCGACCCTGGTCAACCTGCTGCTGCGCCTGTACGACCTGCAAGGCGGGCGCATCCTGATCGACGGCCAGAACATCGCCGAGGTCGCCCAGGAAAGCCTGCGCGAACAGATCGGCATGATCACCCAGGACACGTCGCTGCTGCACCGTTCGATCCGCGAAAACCTGTTGTATGGCAAGCCGGACGCCAGCGACGAAGAACTCTGGGCGGCCATACGCAAGGCGCGTGCCGATGAGTTCATCCCGCAGCTGTCGGACGCCGAAGGCCGCACCGGGCTGGATGCCCATGTGGGCGAGCGCGGCGTGAAACTGTCCGGCGGGCAACGCCAGCGCATCGCCATCGCGCGGGTGCTGCTCAAGGATGCGCCGATCCTGATCATGGACGAAGCCACCTCGGCGCTGGATTCGGAAGTCGAAGCGGCGATCCAGGAAAGCCTGGAAACCCTGATGCAAGGCAAGACGGTGATTGCGATTGCGCACCGCTTGTCGACCATTGCGCGGATGGACCGCCTGGTGGTGCTGGAGAAAGGCCAGATCGCCGAGACCGGCAGCCATGCCCAGTTGCTCGCCCACGGCGGGCTGTATGCGCGGCTGTGGCAGCACCAGACCGGAGGCTTCGTCGGCATCGACTGAAACTGCCGGGCCTATACAACTCAAAAGGTGGGAGGGGCTTGCTCCCACATGGGTGTCCTGGATTTGTGCCGCAACCGTGCTGTACTCAGTGCAGTGCCAAGACGGGCGCTGAAGTAAATCGCAGGGAGCATCACTGATTTACTGATTCGGTAGAGCGATCTATCAAGGACGGGTACATGTCTTTGTTCAAGCGTTCAGTCACAGAAGGTTTAGGTACGTTTTGGCTGGTGCTGGGCGGTTGCGGGAGTGCGGTGTTGGCCGCGGCGTTTCCCGCAGTCGGCATCGGGTTGTTGGGGGTGGCCCTGGCCTTCGGGCTCACGGTACTGACCATGGCGGTCGCCATCGGGCACATCAGCGGTTGTCACCTCAACCCGGCGGTATCGGTGGGGCTGGTCGTGGGCGGCAGGTTTCCGGCCAGGGAGTTACCGGCGTACATCGTTGCCCAGGTCATTGGCGGCATTATCGCCGCTGCGCTGTTGTATGTGATCGCCAGCGGCAAACCGGGGTTCGAACTGGCGTCAGGCCTGGCCTCCAACGGCTATGGCGAGCATTCGCCTGGCGGCTATTCAATGGCAGCGGGGTTTGTCTGTGAGCTGGTGATGACAGCAATGTTCGTGCTGATCATCCTCGGCGCCACCGACCCGCGTGCCCCGAAGGGCCTCGCCCCCATCGCTATCGGCCTGGCGCTGACCTTGATCCACCTGATCTCGATTCCCGTGACCAACACCTCGGTCAACCCAGCCCGCAGTACGGGACCGGCGCTGATCGTGGGCGGGTGGGCGATCCAGCAATTGTGGATGTTCTGGCTCGCGCCGATCCTCGGCGCGGTGATCGGCGGCGTGGCCTATCGATGGTTGGGCAAGGAGGAGCCGGCCTGAGGCAAAACGGGTTCAGCCCTGCCGATACGGCAGGGCTGCCCTCGCCTCTTCGGCATAGGCCAGAATCCCCACCCGCTCGCGCTCCAGGAAGTCTTCGACGGCCGTCTTCAACCCTGGATGACGCAGGTAGTGCCACGACCGGGTGATCACCGGCTCGAACCCGCGAATCAATTTATGCTCGCCCTGGGCACCGGCATCGAAGCGCTGCAAGCCGTGGGCGATGGCGTAATCCATGCCTTGGTAGAAGCAGGTTTCGAAATGCAGGCGGTCGAATTCCGCCAGGCAGCCCCAGTAACGCCCAAAGAAGCTGTCGCCGCCGATCAAGCTGAACGCCATCGCGACCGGGCGCGTGCCTTGTTTGGCCAGCACCACGCGGATCGCTTCGGGCATGCGTTCGGCCAGCAGGCTGAAAAACGCACGGGTCAGGTACGGCGCCTGGCGGCGCACCGCGTAGGTGTTGGCGTAGCAGGCGTAGACGAAATCCCACTGCGCCTCGCTCAGTTCATGGCCTTGCAACCATTCGAACTCGATGCCCTGCCCCGCCACCTGTTCGCGTTCCTTGCGCATCTGTTTGCGCTTGCGCGAACTCAAGGCGTCAAGGAAGTCCTGGAAATCCCGGTAGCCGCGGTTCTGCCAGTGAAACTGACAGCCCAGGCGCGGCAACCAGCCCGGCTGTCGGGCCAGGGCGTCATCCGCCAGCGGGTCGGTGAAGTTGATATGGGCGCTGGAGAGCCCTTCGATTTCCAGGTAACCGGGCAGGCTGCCGAGCAACTCGAAACCGTCTTCGGCGCTGGCGGCCAACAGGCGCGGGCCGCTGACCGGGCTGAACGGCACGGCGACCAACAGCTTGGGGTAGTAATCGATACCGGCCCGCTCGCAGGCCTGCGCCCAACCGTGGTCGAAGACGTACTCGCCAGAGGAATGCCATTTGCGATAACCGGGCAATGCCGCCACCAGCCGATCACCGTCCCAGTGCAGTAAATGCTCAGGCTGCCAACCCGAATGCGGGCCGAGGCTGGCGCTGTCTTCCAGCGCGCTCAGGAACGCATGTCGCACAAAGGGCTGGGCCTGCGGCACCAGGGCGTCCCAGGCCTGCGGGGCGATTTCGGACAGGCTGTCCAGGCGTTGCAGCGGCATCGGCATCCTCACTACTTCAGGGCGTGAAAGCCTCGCGAGTATCGCTTATCGCCGCTCCCGACACACCTCCAAATCGCCGGACAAGGCTCTAAACCAATAGTTCCGTTTATAAATAATTTGTCATCTACCTGACATCAGTTCGCCACTGCGCCGTCATAAACGATCGCGATACTGACGCCTGTTTTTAGCGCGCCTGGTTCTACCCCGGCAGTTATTTTTCCGTCCGTCATCGGTCGGTTGTGTCCTGGATGGTTTGCCATCCCTCCTCACTTTCGGAGATTGATATGCGTCTTGCTTCCACTAAAACTGCGGCGGCCCTTTGTGGCGGCTTGCTGCTGGCCCTGAGCGTTCCGGCCAGCGCTGCAGTCGACGCTAAATTGCTCGACATGCTCAAGGCCAACGGTCAAATCTCGGCATCGCAGTACACTGAACTGCAAGCTGAGCTGGCCAAGGATCAGAAAGAAAAGCAGATCGCACAGCAAGCTCAACAAGAGACCAACGAACAGATCGCGGCCACCGCGAAAAAAGCCAACGACCTGAGCGTGTTCGACCAGAAACTTGCCTGGGCCGCCAAGACCCAGTTCAAGGGTGACGTGCGCTTCCGTCAGGAAACCGTGAAGATCCAGGGCGAATCCAACAACGGTGGCCGTGACAAGGACCGTCAGCGTATCCGTGCCCGTCTCGGCGCCTACACCGAGATCAACGACCAGGTCGACACCGGCATTCGTATCGCCACCGGCAGCAGCGACGATGCACGCTCCACCAACCAGGACCAGGACAACTACTTCGACAAGAAGTCGATCTGGCTGGACCTCGGCTACATCGACTACCACCCGAAGCAGATCAAGAACCTGCACGTCATCGGCGGCAAGATGCTCCAGCCATGGGTGAACATGGGCGACGTGATCTGGGATAGCGATATCAACCCGGAAGGTCTGGCCCTGACCTACAAATACCCGCTGGGTAGCAGCGCCGAGCTGTTCGGCAGCCTCGGTAACTACAACCTCAAGGACAACGTCGACGGCGACGGTGTGCAATTCCGCCACGACCTGCGCCTGACTTCCGGCCAGTTGGGCACGCGTTTCTCGGTGACCGACAACCTGAAAATGACCCTGGGCGGCAGTATCTACGCCTACCAGAACGACGAAAACAGCACCTGTACGAGCAGCACCACGCCTTGCGCACTGGCGGTCAACGGCAACTCGGCGAACGAACAATTCCGTCTGTACGAAGGTTTTGCCCAAGCCGACATCGGTGGCCTGGCCGTGCCGCTGGCGTTCTACGGTCAGTACGTGAAGAACAACGACGCTTCCACCGATCAGGACACCGCCTGGTTGCTGGGTGCCAAGTCCAAGGTGTTCGGTTTCAACCTGGACTACAACTACCGCGATACGCAACGTAACGCTGTGGTAGGCGCCTTCACCGATTCGGACTTCGCCAACGGCACCACCGGTTCGCGCGGTCATAAGATGAAGGTCAGCTACGACATCGACAAGAACTTCGCCGTCGGCGCCACGTACTTCCTGACCAAGGCTGACTACGCCAGCCGCACGCAGCGTGATGCCAACACCAACACCCTGCAGTTGGATGCTGAAGCCAAGTTCTAACTGTAAGTGCGACACGCCTTGGGCCAGGATGGCCCGGGGTGGCTGTAACAGCCTGGCGTGGGTGAATCGGTCCCCATCATCCGTCCGATTCCCCCATGCGAGTCTGCCTTCCCCCCGCCGTTACTGATCCTTGCGCCGCTCGGCGGCCAGCCGTTCAGCCAAGGCATCCACATCCTGTACCGGCGCCTGCGGCATGATCCGCAATGTCGCCTGCAGCAAGCGCATCTGACGGATAAAACGCCGGCAATTAGGGCAGAACATCAAGTGATGACGCACCAGCAGCCGCTCGCGAAAGGTCAACTGACCATCGAGAAAGTCACTGGAACGCGCCACTTGCTCTTTACACGTCAACATTCGCCGGTTTCCTCAAAATGCTCCACCGTGGCGAAGACTTTAAGCCGTGCGCGATGCAACAGCACCCGCACATTGGAGAGCGAAAGCGTCAGAAGATTACAAATCTCCTCCAACTCCAGGCCCTGGCGTTCACGCAGCACCAGTACGCTGCTTTGCAATTCCGACAAACTCAGCAACGTATGTTCCAGGCATTTGCGCAGTTCGTCCTCCGTGAGCAGGGCTTCCGGGGTGTCCTGGTGCCAGGCAAAAGGGGCGACCGCCCAGTGACCGTCATCCGCGCTGAAACGCTCATCGCCGATCGTGCCGTGGGGCGAGGGCAAATCATCGAGTAACACTTCGCGACGATTCTGTTTGTAGCGGCTCTTGGCGGCATTGGCGGTGATGGTCAGCAGCCAGGTCTTGAGGCTGGAGCGCCCTTCGAACTTGGGCAGGTTGCGTACCACCGACAGCCAGGCGTCCTGTACCACTTCGTCGGCATGACGCTGACCGGCAATCGCGTAGGCCACCGCGCGCATGGCGCTTTGGTATTGGCTGACCAATTCCTTGTAGGCCCGCTGCTCGCCCTTGAGCAAGCGTTCAAGCAGGTGCGCGTCGTCCGCTACTGCCATTCGAGACCTCGGTTTCCAAGTGAGAACGCGATCTGTGTGGGGGCTGGCTTGCCAGCGCCCACATTTGACCGCGGCGAGCCGCAGGATCAGCGTTTGCGCAGGATCACGCTGCCGATCGAATAGCCGGCGCCAAACGAGCTGAGTACCGCCACGGCGCCTTTGGGCAGGTCGTCCTGGTAAGTGTGGAACGCGATCACCGAACCCGCCGAGCTGGTGTTGGCGTAAGTGTCGAGAATCACTGGTGCTTCTTCCACCGTGGCTTCACGCCCCAGCAGCTTCTTCACGATCAGGTGGTTCATGCTCAGGTTGGCCTGGTGCAGCCAGAAGCGCTTCACGTCGTTCACGTTCAACTGGTTTTCCGCCAGGTGCGTGCCGATCAACTCAGCGACCATCGGGCAGACATCCCGGAAGACTTTACGGCCTTCCTGCACGAACAGCTTGTCGGGCGCGCCGATGCCCTCTTCCGCCGCGCGGTTGAGGAAGCCGAAGTTGTTGCGGATGGTATTCGAGAACTTGGTCAGCAGCTTGGTGCTGACCACGTCGAACTGGTGCTCGGAGGTCGCCAGGTCAGCGCGCTCGAGGATCACCGCAGTGGCCGCGTCACCGAAAATGAAGTGGCTGTCGCGGTCGCGGAAGTTCAAGTGGCCGGTGCAGACTTCCGGGTTGACCATCAGGATCGCCCGGGCCTGGCCCAGCTTGATGCTGTTGGCGGCGTTCTGGATGCCGAAGGTCGCCGAGGAACACGCCACGTTCATGTCGAAGCCGAAACCGGCGATGCCCAGGGCTTCCTGGACTTCGATGGCGATGGCCGGGTAGGCGCGTTGCAGGTTGGAGCAGGCGACGATCACCCCGTCGATGTCGGCGGCGGTCTTGCCGGCGCGCTGCAGGGCCTGTTCGGCGGCGCCGATGGCCATCTGGCAGAGCACCGACCATTCGTCGTTGCTGCGCTCGGGCAGGCGCGGGGTCATGCGCTGCGGGTCCAGGATGCCGTCCTTGTCCATCACAAAACGGCTCTTGATGCCCGACGCCTTCTCGATGAAGGCTGCGCTGGACTCGGTCAGCGCCTGCACGTCACCGCGTTCGATGGCGGCGGCGTTCTCCGTGTTGAACTGCTGCACGTAGGTATTGAAAGACTGCACCAGCTCTTCGTTGGAGATGCTGTTGGCCGGGGTGTACAGGCCAGTGCCGCTGATGACGACGTTATGCACGGTCGTTCCTCTAAATCTGTCAGGCAGAAGATATTGGTACCGTCGTACCAAACTGTAAGTCGTTTGATTCCGTCCAGCGGGCATCAAACTGGCAACGCTTTATTCCATCGCGCCGCGGCTGCACACCAGCCCATCACGACGCTCCCGGCATTTATAACCGCGAAGTTTGCCACAACCCTGGGGATTTGGCGCCATATCCCGGATAAGCGCCATTGCCCATTGGTGTGATCACGCTTCGACCAGGCTCCATTGCTTGCTCAGGCGCTTGTCGGAAATCGGCACCCGGGTGCCCAACTGCTGGGCAAACAACGACACCCGATATTCCTCCAACCACCAGCGATAGAGCGCTAGCTGGGGGTCGTGCTTGCCTTCCTGGGCATGCTTGTTCAAACGGTTCTGGTACTGCGCCCACAGGCCTGCCAGCTCGCCGCTCCACACCCGATCTTTTTGCACCTGGCTGGGCAGTTTTTCCAGACGCAGCTCGATCGCCTTGAGGAAACGCGGCAACTCCTTGAACCACTGCGCCGGAGTTTCGCGCACAAAGCCGGGATAAACCAGATTGCTCAGTTGCAGCTTGATATCGTTCAAGGCCACCGCCTGGGCCAGGTCGATCTTGCCTTTGAAGCGCTTTTGCAGGCCGTGCCAGAGTTTCAACACGTCCAGGGTCAAGCGCGCCAGGCGCTCGGCGTGTTCGGTCCAACCGCCACGCTTGCGCTCGGCCAGCGCCGCCAGCCCGGCGCCGTCACGCGGCAGGCTGGCTTCGCCTTCCAGCACGCAGCTGTCGAGGCTGGCCAGCAAAATATCTTCCACCAGCGCCTCGATGCGCCCCAGTTCGCGGTACATCAGGCCCAGCTCGGTCAGGCCGGGCAATTTGCCGCGCAGGAATTTTGCCGGTTCGGCCAATTGCTGCATCAGCAGGCGCTGCAAGGCGCGACGGTGCTGGAACTCGGCCTCGGCGGCGGTGGAGAAACGTCCTTCCTTGACCGTGCCGTTTTCTTCCACCAGCGCCGGGTACACCGTCATCGACAGCCCGGCGATCTTTTGCTGGGTCTTCTCGGCCACCGCCGCGAACACCTTGGCTTCCACCGGCTGTTGGCTTTTTGCCGTTTGCGGCACGGCCAACGCGGCCTGGCTGGCCTCGGCAAAGCGCGCGGTCAGTTCGGCCAGGTCGCGGCCTTCGCCGAGAAACTTGCCCTGGCCGTCGACCACTTCCAGGTTCATCTTCAGGTGGCTTTCCACCTGCTGCGCGGCCTCGGCCCAGGCTTCATCGCTGACGCGCGCGCCGGTCATGCGCAGCAGTTCGCGCCCCAGCGCCTGGGGCAGCGAGCCCTGGGCGAATTCGATACGTTGCAGGGCGGCCCTGACGAAGTCCGGCACCGGCACGAAATTCTTGCGCAGGGCCTTGGGCAGGTTGCGCACCAGGGCGATGCACTTGGCTTCGATCACCCCCGGCACCAGCCATTCCAGGCGTTCGGCGGGCAACGCCGGCAACAGCGGCGCCGGCACGCGCAAGGTCACGCCGTCACGCGGGTGGTTGGGTTCGAAGTGGTAACTCAAGGCCAGCGCCAGGTCGCCCAGGTGCAGGGTGTCCGGGTAATGCGCGGCGGTGACTTCGCTGGCGTCGCGGGCCAGCACGTCTTCCTCGCGCATGATCAACAATTGCGGGTCTTTCTGGCTGTTGACCTTGTACCAGCTGTCGAACGTCGCGGTCTGGTGGATCTCCGCCGGCAAGCGCGCATCGTAGAACGCGTACAGCGTCTCTTCGTCGGCCAGGATGTCGCGCCGACGCGCCTTGGCTTCCAGCTCGTCGAGCTGCTCCAGCAACTGCTGATTGGCGGTCAGGCACTTGGCCCGGGACTGGATTTCGCCGCGCACCAGGCCTTCGCGGATAAACAGCTCGCGCGACACCACTGGGTCGACCGGCCCGTAATGCACCGGCCGGCGCCCGACCACGATCAGCCCGAACAGGGTGATCTGCTCGAACGCCACCACTTGGCCACGCTTCTTCTCCCAATGCGGTTCGAAGTGGTTTTTCTTGATCAGGTGCCCAGCCAGCGGTTCGATCCAGTCGGCATCGATCTTCGCCACCATGCGTGCGTACAGCTTGGTGGTTTCGACCAGCTCGGCGGTCATCAGCCACTGCGGACGTTTCTTGCCGATGCCCGACGACGGGTGAATCCAGAAGCGCCGCTGACGCGCACCGAGGTAATCGCCGTCTTCGGTTTTCTGCCCGATCTGACTGAGCAGGCCCGACAGTACGGCTTTGTGCAGTTTCGCGAAGTCGGCCGGTTCCTTGTTGAGGCTCAGCTGCATGTCGCGGCAGATCAGGCTCAACTGGCGATGGGAATCGCGCCACTCGCGCAGGCGCAGGTAGTTGAGGAAGTTCTTGCGACACCAGTTGCGCAGCGGGCTGGCAGTCAGTTCCTGGCGCTGCTCTTCAAAGCCACGCCACAGATTGACCAACCCGGCGAAGTCCGAATCGGCGTCCTTCCATTGTGCGTGGGCCTGGTCGGCGGCCTGTTGGCGTTCCGGCGGGCGCTCGCGCGGGTCCTGGATCGACATGGCGCTGGCCACGATCAGCACTTCCTGCAGGCTGCCCAGCTTGGCGGCTTCGAGCAGCATGCGGCCCATGCGCGGGTCCACCGGCAGGCGCGCCAACTGGCGACCCAGCGGGGTCAGTTGGCTGTTGCGGTCGACCGCCGACAGTTCTTGCAGCAGGTTGAAACCATCGCTGATGGCCTTGCCGTCCGGCGGTTCGATAAACGGGAAGTCGCTGATTTCGCCCAGGCGCAGGTGCAGCATCTGCAGGATCACAGCCGCCAGGTTGGTGCGCAGGATCTCCGGGTCGGTAAATTCCGGGCGGCCGATAAAGTCTTCTTCGCTGTACAGGCGGATGCAAATCCCCGGCTCGACCCGGCCGCAGCGGCCTTTACGCTGGTTGGCGCTGGCCTGGGAGATCGCCTCGATGGGCAGACGCTGCACCTTGGCGCGGTAGCTGTAGCGGCTGATGCGCGCGGTGCCGCTGTCGATCACATAACGAATGCCCGGCACGGTCAGCGAGGTTTCGGCGACGTTGGTCGCCAGCACCACGCGCCGGCCGGGGTGGGACTGGAAAATGCGCTGCTGTTCGGCCGGTGACAGGCGCGCATACAGCGGCAAAATCTCGGTGTGCTTGAGCTGGGCCTTGCGCAGCATGTCGGCGGCATCGCGAATCTCGCGCTCGCCCGGCAGGAACACCAGCACGTCGCCAGGGCTGCGCCGCTCGCTGCGCTCGTAGGCGGCGATTTCATCGAGGGTGGCGAGGATTGCCTGGTCGACGGTCAAGTCGTCCTCGACGCGGTTGCCCTCCTCGTCCTGTTCCAGGGTCAGCGGGCGATACCAAGTGTCCACCGGGAAGGTGCGGCCCGACACTTCGACAATCGGCGCATCGTCGAAATGCTTGGAGAAACGCTCCAGGTCGATGGTCGCCGAGGTGATGATGACTTTCAGGTCCGGGCGACGCGGCAACAGGGTTTTCAGGTAGCCGAGCAGGAAGTCGATGTTCAGGCTGCGTTCGTGGGCTTCGTCGACGATGATCGTGTCGTAGCGTTCGAGGTAGCGGTCGTTCTGGGTTTCCGCCAGCAGGATGCCGTCGGTCATCAACTTGATCAGGGTGTTGGAATCACTCTGGTCTTCGAAGCGCACCTGATAACCGACCAGTGCGCCGAGCGGCGTGGCCAACTCTTCGGCAACCCGGCTGGCGACGCTGCGCGCTGCGATCCGACGTGGCTGGGTGTGGCCGATCAGGCCGTATTGGCCGCGACCGATCTCCAGGCAGATTTTCGGCAACTGGGTGGTCTTACCCGAACCGGTCTCGCCGGCGATGATCAGCACCTGATGCTTGAGCAACGCCGCCTTGATTTCGTCGCGCTTGGCGGCGATCGGCAGGCTGTCGTCGTAGCGGATCAGCGGCAGGCTGGCGCGCCGCGCCGTGACCTGGGCGCAGGACGCCTGCATGCGCGTCACCCACTGCGCCAGCTTCTCCTCATCGGGCTTCTTGCGCAGCTCGAGCAACTGCCGCCGCAAACGGTGGCGGTCGGCGAGCATGGCGTGATCGAGGTTTTTCAGCAGTTGGTCGATAGCGGGCGCTTGGTCAGTCATCAGGTGCGTTTTGGTCGTCTATTTATGCAGGGGGCGGATTGTCGCAGAAAACCGCCGGCATGCGCGCCCCTCATTCGTTCTCGCGCTCCTTGCGCCGGTATGGAAACACATCAATGACCTTTCCGGCGCGAATCGCGTCCTGCAGGCCCTTCCAGTAGTCAGCATCGTACAACTCGCCGTGCAGTTGATCGAACAGCTTGCGCTGGCCGGCGTCGGCGAACAGGAACGGCGGGAACTCTTCGGGGAACACATCCAGCGGGCCGATGGAGTACCAGGGCTCCGAGGCCATTTCATCCTCCGGCGTGCGGGGCGCGGGGATGTGGCGGAAGTTGGCTTCGGTGAGGTAGCAGATCTCGTCGTAGTCGTAGAACACCACACGGCCGTGGCGGGTGACGCCGAAGTTCTTCAGCAGCATGTCGCCGGGGAAAATGTTCGCCGCCGCCAGTTGCTTGATCGCCAGGCCATAGTCTTCCAAGGCTTCGCGCTCCTGGGCGGGGCTGGCGTTGTCGAGGTAGAGGTTGAGCGGGGTCATGCGCCGTTCGGTCCAGCAGTGGCGGATCAGCACGGTGTCGCCTTCGACGGCAACGGTGCTGGCGGCCACGTCGAGCAATTCGGCCAGGCACTCGGGCTCGAACTTGCTCAACGGAAAGCGAAAATCAGCGAACTCCTGGGTATCGGCCATGCGCCCGACGCGGTCGACGCTTTTGACCAGGCGGTACTTCTCGATCACGGTGGCGCGGCTGACGTTTTTCGACGGCGAGAAGCGGTCCTTGATGATCTTGAACACCGTGTTGAAGCCCGGCAACGTAAACACGCTCATGACCATGCCGCGGATACCGGGAGCCATGATGAACTGATCGTCGGTGGTGGCCAGGTGGTTGATCAGGGCGCGATAGAATTCCGACTTGCCGTGCTTGTAGAAGCCGATCGAGGTGTACAGCTCGGCAATGTGCTTGCCCGGCAGGATGCGCTTGAGGAAGCCGATGAACTCCGCCGGCACCGGCACGTCGACCATGAAGTAGGAGCGGGTGAAGGAGAAAATGATCGACACATCGGCTTCGTCGGTGATCAGCGCGTCGATCTGGATGCCCTGCCCTTCGCGGTGCAGCAGCGGGATTACGAGGGGCCACTGCTCGTCACGGGTGTAGATGCGTCCGACAAGGTAGGCACCCTTGTTGCGGTAGAGCACCGAGGAAAACAGCTCGACCTTCAGCTCAGGGTCCTTGCACACCCAGTCCGGCAGGTTCTCGCGCAGTTGCACTTCGAGGCGGCGCAGGTCGGCCGGCAGGTCCGCGTAGGGCTCGCTGAAGCTGTAATCAGCGAAAATCTGCGCCAGCATGTCGGAAATTTTGCCGACTGGGGTGTAGACCCGGGTTTGCGCCGCCCTCGCCCGGCGCAGGCTCGGCCGCGTGGTGTGGACGAACATGCAGCCGTCACTGATCAGGTCATGGCTGAACAGGCCACAGAAGATCGAGTTGTACCAGGTCTCGGACAGCTCATCGTCAAAGCGCAGGTCGATCAGGCCGATGTAGGCGCTTTTCACCAACGGCCAGGCCTCGATGTCCATCAGGGTGGCGTCATCGAAGCTCGCCCGCAGGCGGCTCGTCACTTCGCTGACTTTCTCCTCATACAGGTTGATACGCGCCGCCGAAGCCGCCTGGCCCTGCTGCCACTGGGCCTTTTCGAAACGTTCACGGGCACCATCGGTGATCTGGCGGAAGTGCTCGCGGTAATCGTCGAAGCCATCGAGGATCATCTGGGCGATAGCGAGGGCGGGTGTGCGCTGCGACATGCGGGAAACCTCGGACGGGTATCTGGAAGCCCAGAGCTTAGCCAGTCAAGGGAGCCAGGAGAAGCAGTCATTTAGCATGCTAGTTTGTGGACTTTCGTTCATTTCGCAGATTTATGGGCGTTATTGGAAACACTCACTGCGGCCAATGCATAAATCGGCCAACACAGCCGATGACGCGGGTTGTCCTGTAATCAGTGATTGTGTCGAGCCAGTCGCTGGGCAACACTCGCCGCCTTATTGATGTAGGAGTTTTCCGTGAGACCTGTCGACACCCTATACCTGCTGGGGCTGGCCGCGATCTGGGGCGCGAGTTTCCTGTTCATGCGTATTATCGCCCCGGAAATCGGCACGCTGCCGACCGCGTTCTTCCGCGTGTCGATTGCCGCCGCCGGGTTGCTGGTGATGCTCGCGGTGATGCGCGTGAACTGGGACTTCCAAGGCAAGTTCAAGACCATCCTGCTGCTGGGCGTGATCAACTCCGGCATACCCGCGACCCTGTACTCCGTGGCGGCCCAGGTGTTGCCGGCGGGTTACTCGGCGATCTTCAATGCCACCACGCCGTTAATGGGCGTGCTGATTGGCGGATTGTTTTTCAGCGAACGCCTGACGCCATCGAAAGTCGCCGGGGTGTGCCTGGGCCTGTTTGGCGTGGGCGTGCTGACCCGCGCCGGGCCGGTGGCGTTTGACCTGGAATTGTTGATGGGCGCGTTGGCCTGCCTGTTGGCCACCACTTGCTACGGTTTTGCCGGGTTTCTCGCGCGCCGCTGGCTGGATCAGCGCGGCGGGCTCGACAGTCGGCTCGCGGCCCTGGGCAGCATGCTCGGCGCGACCTTGTTCCTGCTGCCGCTGTTTGCCTACAGCGCCATCGTTCATCCGCCGGCAAGCTGGGGCGGCTGGCACGTGTGGTTGTCGTTGCTTGGGTTGGGGCTGATGTGTACGGCGTTTGCCTACGTCCTGTACTTTCGCCTGCTGACAGCCATTGGCCCGGTGCGATCGATGACCACCACCTTCCTGATCCCGCCGTTCGGGGTGCTGTGGGGTGCGTTGCTGCTGGATGAGCCGCTGTCGATGGCGCATCTGTATGGCGGGATATTGATCGCGGGGGCATTGTGGTTGGTGTTGCGGCCAGGGAAATTGGCCAAAGCGCTGTAGGAGCATGCCTGCCCCTACAGCGTGTCCGCTGGTTAGCGTTTACGGAACACAAAAACCAGGCCAATGATGATCAACCCCATCCCCAGTAAGCTCAACCACGCGAGCCGGTTGCCGAAGATCAGGTAATCCATCACCGCCGTCACCGCCGGCACCAGGTAGAACAGGCTGGTGACATTGACCAGGTTGCCGCGGGCGATCAGGCGGTACAGCAACAGCGTCGCCAGCAGCGACACCACCAGGCCCATCCACAGCACCGGCAGGTAAAAACTGGCGGTGTGCTCGAAGTGGAACGGCTGGAACGGCACGAACACCGAGCACAACACCAACCCGGCCAGGTATTGCACGGGCAGCGTGCCCAACGGGTTGTCGGTGATGCGCTTCTGCATGATCGAGCCGAAGGTCATGCTTGCCAGGGCCAGCAAACCGAACAACATCCCGGCCAGGGACATCCGCGACAGCCCGATGCCCTGGTACACCACCATGATCAAGCCGGCCAACCCCAGGCCCAGGCCGAACATCCGGCGCCAGGAACGCTGGCGCTCCATCAGCACCACGGTCAGGATCGGTTGCACGCCCATGATGGTCGCCATCATCCCCGGCGTGACGTTGAGGTCCAGGGCCAGCAGATAGAAAATCTGGTACGCCCCCAACAACACCAGCCCCGTCGCCGCCGCATACCACAGCGGCTTGCCGGGTTGTGGCAGTTTCAGCTTGAGGATCGGTACTAGCATCACCAGCCCCGCCAGGGCGATGGCAAAACGGATCAGCAAAAAGGCGAAGGGTGACGCATGGGCCAGGCCCAACTTGGAGAAAATCGCCCCGCTGCTCCACAGCAATACGAACAGGCTCGTCGAGGCCGCCGCGGCCACGGATTGTTTCGACATAACAGACATGGTTACCACCTGTAATCAGGCAAAAAAAGCCGATTCAGCCAAGCAAGGCTGAAACTCAGTAGGTTTTTTTCAGGCGGGCATAGGGGAACAGCAATCAGCTGATCAGCCCGAAATGCCAACACCCGGCGGTGATACGACTGCGTACACCGGCGTGCTACTGACAGGTGGGGGGTAGTGGCTGATCTGCGCAGGCTGCAGGTTCCCGCACGGCACGACCACAGCGCTGGACGCTGAATCGACTACCGCTATGCACAGGAATGCAGGCATGGGCTGATCTTTTGAGGAGGTGAAGACGCGGCGACTATAACCAACCGCCGACATATTTTGCAATCGCTCCGACAGCGCCCTTTTCGCGTGACGGCATTTTCATTTTGGCGCCGGAACCCACTCGCTATACTACCGAGCAGTTTTTTCCAAGGATGTCACATGAGCGCATTGCCCTGGGTGTATCTCGTCCTCCTGTCCATCGGCTATGCACTGGCGTTGGTCTACGGCCAACTGGGTGTGCTCGCGGCCATCTCCGTGGCGCTGTTGTTGATCGCCGGGTATGCGGTACGCCAACAACGTACCCCGTGGGCGCGCTACGTCGGCCATGGGTTGTTCATCGTCTTGGCCTTGGGCCTGGCGATGCACTGGCTGCCGGGGTTCTACAATGGGCGCGGTATCGCCCCCCAGCGTTTCAGCGCCGATGCCGTGCCCTTCTCGATGTACCTCAACCAGGACAAACCACTGATCGGTTTCTGGCTGTTGCTGGCCTGCCCGTGGATTGTGGCGCGGCGTTCATTGCGCCTGTCGATCTGCGTCACCGCCCTGGCGCTGGCGCTGACGGCCATCGCAGCCCTGGGCGGCGCGGCGTTGCTGGGGATCATCAGTTGGGCGCCGAAGTGGCCGGAGCAGGCGTGGCTGTGGGTGCTGAATAATCTGTTGCTGGTGACGCTGGTGGAAGAAGCGCTGTTTCGCGGCTACATTCAGGGCGGCCTGAGCCAGCGCCTCAAACACTTGCCCTACGGCGAAAACCTCGCATTGCTGCTGGCCTCGCTGCTGTTCGGCCTGGCGCACCTGAGCGCGGGCTGGCAGTGGGTGCTGCTGGCCAGCATCGCCGGGGCCGGTTATGGCCTTGCTTATCGTTTTGGCGGCCTGGGTGCGGCAATTGCCACGCATTTCGGCCTGAATTTGCTGCATTTCGGACTGTTTTCCTATCCAATGCTCGCCGGCTGATTATTACGAAAATAAGTTAAATAAATGATCGCCATCGCCGATACCCCTTGAAAGCCTTGCGGATTGAATAACCATGCGTAATAACCAACCCGTTACCCAGCGCGAACGTACCTTCCCCGCTCAGCAACGGTTGATCTCCACCACAGATGCCAAGGGTGTAATCACTTATTGCAACGACGCTTTCGTCGAAATCAGTGGTTTCTCCCGCGACGAACTGGTGCGTGCCCCGCATAACCTGGTACGCCACCCGGACGTTCCGGCGGCTGTGTTCGCACACATGTGGTCCACGCTCAAGCAAGGCTTGCCATGGATGGGCATCGTCAAGAACCGCTGCAAAACCGGCGATCACTACTGGGTCAACGCCTATGTGACGCCAGTGTTCGATGGCAACCAGGTGGTCGGCTATGAATCGGTGCGCGTCAAGCCCACCGCCGAGCAGGTCCGCCGGGCCGAAGCGCTCTACCACCGCATCAATCAGGGCAAGCCCGCCATTCCCCGGCGGGACAAGTGGCTGCCGGTGCTGCAGGACTGGCTGCCATTTATTCTGGTCAGCCAGTTGAGCTTCATGATTGGCGCATCGCTCAATTCTCAATGGGGCTTTGCCCTCGCGGCAGGGTTGTCGGTGCCGCTGGGCCTGCTGGGCCTGAGCTGGCAACAGCGCGGTCTCAAGCGTTTGCTGCGCCTGGCCGAACAGACCACCTCCGACCCGTTGATCGCGCAGATGTATACCGACAGCCGTGGCGCCCAGGCGCGACTGGAAATGTCGATCCTCAGCCAAGAGGCACGTCTGAAGACCTGTCTCACGCGCTTGCAGGACACCGCCGAACACCTCAACGAGCAGGCGGCGCAGTCCAACACCCTGGCGCACAATAGCTCCAGCGGCCTGGAACGCCAGCGTGTGGAAACCGAACAAGTGGCTACCGCGGTCAACCAGATGGCGGCAACCACCCAGGAAGTCGCCAGCCATGTGCAGCGCACGGCCGATGCCACCCAGGAAGCCAATCGCCTGACCGGGCGCGGCCGCGATATCGCCGGGGAAACCCGCGAGGCGATTCAGCGGCTGTCGGCCGCGGTTGGCGAGACCGGCGTGACGGTCACCCAACTGGCCAAGGACAGCGATGAAATCGGCGGCGTGGTCGACGTGATCAAAGGCATCGCCGACCAGACCAACCTGCTGGCCTTGAACGCCGCGATCGAAGCAGCGCGTGCCGGTGAGATGGGCCGTGGTTTTGCGGTGGTTGCCGATGAAGTCCGCCAATTGGCGCAGCGTACCGCTGAATCGACCGGGCAGATCCACACCCTGATCGCCAAGCTGCAGCAGACCGCCGCCGCTGCCGTACAAACCATGGACGCCGGGCATCGCCAGGCCGAAGAAGGCGTGGCGCGGGTGATGGAAGCGGACCAGGCACTGGTGGGCATCAGCGAAGCGGTGGCCAACATCACCGACATGACCACACAGATCGCCGCCGCCACGGAAGAGCAAAGTTCGGTGGCCGAAGAGATCAGCCGCAATATCAGCACCATCGCGCTGTTGGCGGACCAGACCTCGGAACAGGCATTGAACTCGGCGCAGTTGAGTGAAGAGCTTACTGTTACCGCCAATACCCAGTATTCGCTGGTAGAGCGTTTTAACCGTTAAACCGCTATCGGGGGCAAGTCGAATCGTCGCACCGCCCCTCCCACATTTAACCGCGTACACACCTTGGAATGCGGTCGAATGTGGGAGAGGGCTTGTTCCTTCCCACATTTAACCGTGTACACACCTTGGAATGCAGTCGAATGTGGGAGAGGGCTTGTTCCTCCCCACATTTAACCGTGTACACCTCATGTGGGAGGGGGCTTGCCCCCGATAGGGCCCTAACAGGCGCCGATAAACTGAGCCACTCGCACCGCCGCCGCCTCCAAATGCTGCTCATGGCTGAACCCTGAAGCCTTCAACGGTTTCAAATCATGATCCCCCGCCGCCAGCCACAGCACCTCGATGCTCGGTGACAAGTCATACCCCTGCACCGCGGCTCGATTACCCAAGGCATCGCGTTCGCCCTGCACAATCAATGTCGGCGTGTTCAACCCGGCCAAATGCGCGACTCGCGGCTTTTCCGGCTTGCCCACCGCATAGAACGGATAGCCCAGGCACACCAAGGCATCGGCCTCCAATTCATCGGCGAGCAAACTGGCCATGCGCCCGCCCATGGACTTGCCACCGATGGCCAGTTTCCCAGCGGCATGGCGTCGCACCTCGGCATACACCTCGCGCCAGCTTTCCAGCAGTTTCGGCGCCGGGTTAGGCGGGCGCTTGCCCCCGTCCAACCGGCGCTGGGCCATGTAGGGAAACTCAAAGCGCACCACATTGACGCCATGCCTGGCAAGGCGCGCAGCCATGTCGTTCATGAAAGATGAGTCCATCGGTGCGCCGGCACCGTGGGCCAGGATCAGCGTCACAGGCGTATGCGCTGACGCACCCGAGGCGATATCCCACAGCCAGCCATGCTCCTGCACACACCGTGCCCATTGATCCCCGTCAATACTGGCCTTGTGCTCTTTGCCCATGCTTACCTCGCTTTTTAGTCTGCCTATAACTCCAGCCCAAGTGTCGCATCTGCTTGGGTTGAACCGTGGATGGGGAACCATGAACACTACTTTAAGTACCGCCTATAACTACAAGGTGGTCCGCCAATTCGCGATTATGACGGTGGTGTGGGGCATCGTCGGCATGGGGCTCGGGGTTTTTCTCGCGGCTCAATTGGTGTGGCCTGCACTCAACTTTGACTTGCCTTGGACCAGCTTCGGCCGCTTGCGCCCGCTGCACACCAACGCGGTGATCTTCGCCTTCGGGGGTTGTGCGCTGTTTGCCAGCTCCTTCTACTCGGTGCAGCGCACCTGCCAAACCCAGCTGTTCGCGCCGAAAGTCGCGCAGTTCTGCTTTTGGGGCTGGCAACTGGTCATTGTCCTGGCAGCGATCACCTTGCCACTGGGTTACACCAGTTCCAAGGAATACGCCGAGCTGGAATGGCCGATCGACATCCTGATCACTATCGTCTGGGTGGCTTATGCCATTGTGTTCTTCGGCACTGTGGCCAAGCGCAATACCAAGCACATCTATGTCGGTAACTGGTTCTTCGGTGCGTTCATCATCACCGTGGCAATCTTGCATATCGTCAACAACCTGGAAATCCCGGTCAGCCTGACCAAGTCCTACTCGCTGTACGGCGGTGCGACGGATGCCATGGTGCAGTGGTGGTATGGGCATAACGCAGTGGGTTTCTTCCTGACTGCCGGCTTCCTCGGGATGATGTACTACTTCGTACCCAAGCAAGCCGAACGTCCGGTGTATTCCTATCGCCTGTCCATCGTCCACTTCTGGGCGCTGATCACCCTGTACATCTGGGCCGGTCCGCACCACCTGCACTACACCGCGTTGCCGGACTGGGCACAGTCGTTGGGCATGGTGATGTCCCTGGTGCTGCTGGCACCAAGCTGGGGCGGCATGATCAACGGCATGATGACCCTCTCGGGCGCCTGGCATAAGCTGCGCAGCGACCCGATCCTGCGCTTCCTGGTCGTCTCGCTGGCGTTCTACGGCATGTCGACGTTCGAAGGGCCGATGATGGCCATCAAGACCGTCAACTCGCTGTCGCACTACACCGACTGGACCATCGGCCACGTACACGCCGGCGCGCTCGGCTGGGTGGCGATGATCTCCATCGGCGCGCTGTATCACATGATCCCGAAAGTCTTCGGCCGCGAGCAGATGTACAGCGTCGGCCTGATCAACGCGCACTTCTGGCTGGCCACCATCGGCACCGTGCTCTACATCGCCTCGATGTGGGTCAACGGCATCGCCCAGGGCCTGATGTGGCGTGCGATCAACGAAGACGGCACCTTGACCTACTCCTTCGTCGAAACCCTGGTGGCCAGCCACCCTGGCTTCGTCGTGCGACTGGTGGGCGGTGCGGTGTTCCTCAGCGGCATGTTGCTGATGGCTTACAACACATGGCGCACCGTGCGCTCGGCACAACCTGTCGAAGCCACCCCTGCCGCGCAGACGGCCTGAGGAGTCAGTGATGAAACACGAAACGATTGAAAAGAACGTCGGCCTGCTGATGCTGCTGATGGTGCTTGCCGTGAGCATCGGCGGCCTGACCCAGATCGTCCCGCTGTTCTTCCAGGACGTGACCAACAAACCGGTGGAAGGCATGAAGCCCTACACCGCGCTGCAACTGGAAGGCCGCGACATCTACATCCGCGAAGGTTGCGTACAGTGCCACTCGCAGATGATCCGTCCGTTCCGTGCCGAGACCGAGCGCTACGGGCACTACTCGGTTGCGGGCGAAAGCGTCTGGGATCACCCGTTCCTGTGGGGCTCCAAGCGTACCGGGCCAGACCTGGCGCGCGTCGGCGCACGCTACTCGGACGACTGGCACCGCGCGCACTTGTACAACCCGCGCAACGTAGTGCCTGAGTCGAAAATGCCGGCCTACCCATGGCTGGTGACGGCACCGCTCGACAGCAGCCACACCGAAGCCAAGCTCAAAGTGATGCGTACCCTTGGCGTGCCCTACACCGACGATGACATCAACGGTGCAGTGGCCAGCCTCAAGGGCAAGACCGAGATCGACGCGCTGGTTTCGTACCTGCAAGTCCTCGGCACCGCCATCAAGAGCAAGAGGTGAGCCATGGGATTTGAATTCGATGCGGGCACCATCCGCGGCCTCGGCACGCTAGTCGTCGCCATCGCCTTTATCGGCCTCTCGCTGTGGGTATTCAACAACCGACGCAATGCGGAATTCGAGCAGGCACGCCTGCTGCCGTTTGCCGACGAACCCACCGCCACCCCATCCGACGCTCAAGAAGCGCCTGCAACAAGGAGCAATCGGCCATGACTACCTTCTGGAGTACATGGATCTGCGTACTGACCATCGGCAGCCTGATCGGCCTGACCTGGCTGCTGTTCGGCACCCGCAAGGGCGAGACCAAGGGCAGTGTCGACCAGACCATGGGCCACGCCTTCGACGGCATTGAGGAATACGACAACCCGCTGCCTCAGTGGTGGTTCATGCTGTTCGCCGGCACCCTGCTGTTCGCCGTCGGCTACTTGATCCTCTACCCGGGCCTGGGCAACTGGAAAGGCGTCCTGCCGGGCTATGAAGGCGGCTGGACCTCGACCAAGGAATGGGACAAGGAAATGGCCAAGGCCGACGCCAAGTTCGGGCCGATCTTCGCCAAATTCTCGGCCATGCCAGTGGAAGAAGTCGCTAAAGACCCACAAGCGCTGAAAATGGGCGGGCGCCTGTTCGCCTCCAACTGCGCGGTGTGCCACGGCTCGGATGCCAAGGGCGCGTATGGCTTCCCGAACCTGGCGGACAATAACTGGCGCTGGGGCGGCTCCGCCGAGGCGATCAAGACCACCATCATGGGCGGTCGCCACGCGGCGATGCCGGCCTGGGGCGAAGTGCTGGGCGAAGACGGTGTGAAAAACGTCGCCGCCTATGTGCGTCACGACCTGGCCAAGCTGCCACTGCCAGCCGACAGCGGCGCCGACCTGGTCGCCGGCCAAGCCACGTTCAACACCACCTGCGTGGCCTGCCACGGTCCGCAAGGCCACGGTGTCGAAACCATGGGCGCGCCGAACCTGACCGCGCCAAGCGGCTTTATCTACGGCACCAGCCTGGCGCAGTTGCAGCAAACCATTCGCCACGGCCGCCAAGGCCAGATGCCGGCGCAGGAAGTGCTGCAAGGCAATGACAAGGTTCACCTGCTGGCCGCTTATGTTTACAGCCTCTCCCACAACGCTGACGGCGCAACGCCGCAACGCCAGGCAGAGTAACGCTCCACCCCTGAACTGCCGCCCCTGATCCGGGGGCGGTAGCTCAACCTTCCTACGCGACCAAGTGTCGCACCCTTCCAAAGCACTGCTTTCCCCTCCTGCCATTCGGGTCTACGCTTGTCTGCACAGCGGATCGGTACAGACCGGTCGACGGTCGACTTGCACGCGCTGGGTTGCACACTTCTGCAGGGATGACAGGCGCAAAGGCTGGCAGCGACCGGCTGTCGTGCCACTGACCGTTCATCGCTTCAGCAGCGTGTCGACACACAGCGAGTCACCCGTCGACGCGTCACGCAAAAATTCCTGTCCGATCGATCAGTTTTTGATTTCGGATTTTGTCCTTACATCAAACATGGAAAGGGCGCAGAATCTGGCGTGGCACGCATTGACACAGGTCACCCTTGCGTTGCAATGGCACCTCGGTTTCTACATACTTGCGACCGATTTTTACCTATAAAAAAACCTAAACCGTGGAACCTTAGAATGAGCACAGCAATCAGTCCGACTGCTTATAACTATAAGGTAGTCCGCCAGTTCGCCATCATGACGGTGGTCTGGGGGATCCTTGGCATGGGGCTCGGGGTCTTCATCGCCTCGCAACTGGTCTGGCCGGAATTGAATTTCGGCCTGCCATGGACGACCTTTGGCCGCCTACGCCCGCTGCACACTAACCTGGTGATTTTCGCCTTCGGCGGATGTGCATTATTTGCCACCTCCTACTATGTCGTGCAGCGAACCTGCCAGACGCGACTGATTTCCGACGGCCTCGCCGCCTTCACCTTCTGGGGATGGCAAGCCGTGATCGTCGGGGCCGGCATCTCGTTGCCGCTGGGCTACACCACCACCAAGGAATACGCCGAGCTGGAATGGCCCATCGCCATTTTGCTCGCGATTGTCTGGGTGATCTACGCGGTGGTGTTCTTCGGCACCATCGCCAAGCGCAAGACCAAGCACATCTATGTGGGTAACTGGTTCTACGGTGCCTTCATCCTGGTGACGGCGATGCTGCACATCGTCAACCATGCGTCGTTGCCGGTCACCCTGTTCAAGTCCTATTCGGCCTACGCCGGAGCGACGGATGCGATGATCCAGTGGTGGTACGGCCACAACGCCGTGGGGTTCTTCCTCACCACCGGTTTCCTGGGGATGATGTACTACTTCGTGCCGAAACAGGCCGAACGTCCCATCTACTCTTACCGTCTGTCCATCGTCCACTTCTGGGCGCTGATCACCCTGTACATCTGGGCCGGTCCGCACCACCTGCACTACACCGCGCTGCCGGATTGGGCACAGTCGTTGGGCATGGCGATGTCGATCATCCTGCTGGCGCCAAGCTGGGGCGGCATGATCAACGGCATGATGACCCTCTCGGGCGCCTGGCATAAGCTGCGCACCGACCCGATCCTGCGCTTCCTGGTCGTCTCGCTGGCGTTCTACGGCATGTCGACCTTCGAAGGGCCGATGATGGCGATCAAGACCGTCAACTCGCTGTCGCACTACACCGACTGGACCATCGGCCACGTACACGCCGGTGCGCTCGGCTGGGTAGCGATGATCTCCATCGGCGCGCTGTACCACATGATCCCGAAAATCTTCGGGCGTGCGCAGATGCACAGCGTCGGGTTGATCAATACGCACTTCTGGCTGGCCACCATCGGCACCGTGCTCTACATCGCCTCGATGTGGGTCAACGGCATTACCCAAGGCCTGATGTGGCGTGCGATCAACGATGACGGCACCCTCACCTACTCCTTCGTCGAAGCGCTGCAAGCCAGCCACCCGGGCTACATCGTCCGTGCCCTGGGCGGCGCGTTCTTTGCCTCCGGCATGCTGTTCATGGCCTACAACGTCTGGCGCACCGTGCGTGCCTCCGACCCTGCAGAAGCCGAAGCCGCCGCCAAGATCGCCGTTGTGGGAGCCCACTGATGAAGCACGAAGTAGTCGAGAAGAATATCGGCCTGCTGGCCTTCTTCATGGTCATCGCCGTGAGTATCGGCGGCCTGACCCAGATCGTTCCGCTGTTCTTCCAGGACGTGACCAACAAGCCGGTCGAAGGCATGAAACCGCGTACCGCCCTTGAACTGGAAGGCCGCGACATCTACATCGCCAACGGCTGTGTCGGCTGCCACTCGCAGATGATCCGTCCGTTCCGCGCCGAAACCGAACGTTATGGCCACTACTCCGTGGCCGGTGAAAGCGTGTGGGACCACCCGTTCCTGTGGGGTTCCAAGCGCACCGGGCCGGACCTGGCCCGTGTCGGCGGACGCTACTCCGATGACTGGCAACGCGCGCACTTGTACAACCCGCGCAACGTTGTGCCTGAGTCGAAAATGCCGGCGTACCCGTTCCTCGTGGAAAACAAGCTCGACGGCAAGGACACCGCGAAGAAGATGGAAGTCTTGCGCACCCTGGGCGTGCCCTACACCGACGAAGACATCGCCGGTGCAGCCGCAGCCGTGAAGGGCAAGACCGAAATGGACGCATTGGTGGCCTACCTGCAAGGCCTTGGCACCATCATCAAAAGCAAACGGTGATTCTTCATGGATATCGGGATGATTCGTGGCCTGGGCACCGTTGTCGTGATGGTGGCCTTTATCGGCCTGGCGCTGTGGGTGTTCAGCCCCAAGCGCAAGTCGGAGTTTGACGACGCAACCATGCTGCCCTTTGCGGATGACCCCGAAGCCATCAAGCACGTCGAGCAAGCTTCTAGGAGTAACAAAGAATGACTACGTTCTGGAGTCTGTACGTCACAGTCCTCAGTCTGGGTACCATTTTCGCCCTGACCTGGCTGCTGCTGTCGACCCGCAAGGGCCAGCGCGCCGAGCAAACGGACGAGACCGTCGGCCACTCGTTCGACGGTATCGAGGAGTACGACAACCCACTGCCGAAATGGTGGTTCATGCTGTTCGTCGGCACCATCGTCTTCGCCCTCGGCTACCTGGTGCTATACCCCGGCCTGGGCAATTGGAAAGGCCTGCTGCCGGGCTACAACTACCTCGACAACGACAAGCAGACCGCCTTCGCCAACGGCCAGACCGGCTGGACCGGCGTGCATGAGTGGGAAAAGGAAATGGCCAGGTCGGACGCCAAGTTCGGGCCGATCTTCGCCAAATTCGCCGCGATGCCGATTGAGGAGGTTGCCAAAGACCCGCAAGCCCTGAAGATGGGCGGCCGTCTGTTTGCCTCCAACTGCTCGGTATGCCACGGTTCGGACGCCAAGGGAGCCTACGGCTTCCCCAACCTGACCGACGCCGACTGGCGCTGGGGCGGCGAGCCCGCGACCATCAAGGAAACCATCATGAAAGGCCGCCACGCGGTGATGCCGGCCTGGGCCGAAGTCATCGGCGAACAAGGCGTGGCCGACGTGGCGGGCTTCGTGGTGACCAACCTTGACGGCCGCAAACTGCCGGAAGGCGCCAAGGCCGACGTGGCCAACGGCGGGAAACTCTTCGCCGCCAACTGCGTGGCCTGCCACGGCCCGGCCGGTAAAGGCACACCCGCCATGGGCGCACCCGACCTGACTCACCCGGGCGCGTTCATCTACGGTTCAAGCTTCGCCCAACTGCAGCAGACCATCCGCTACGGCCGCCAGGGCCAGATGCCTGCACAGGAATTACTGCAAGGGAACGACAAGGTGCATTTGCTGGCCGCATATGTTTACAGCTTGTCCCATGGGGATAAGAAGGCTCAAGAGCAGTAAGCTTCATCAGAAACACAAAAGCCCCGTACAGTACAAACTGGCGGGGCTTTTTTCTGGCAGCTATACGGGCCAATGAAATCGATGCGTTGATCGCCGCTACTGCTCTGGTTCATGGGTTAACCCATGGGACGAATGACCGCTCCACGCGCAAAAACCGTCCATACTTCACAAGTCAATTGATCCACGTCACCTACACCATCAATTGATTTCCCCCAACGCGACCAAAGGTCGCACCCTTTGCGCGTCATCGGGGGCGTATCATTACGCCACTGCAAGACCCTTCATTTGACCCCGACCGGCACGTACTGGCCGAGGCAAATCTCCACCGCCGTGGGATGCAATGATGAGCAAGCAAATACCGGTACAAGACGTTACTCCACCTGCCAAAAACTCCAACAACGGTGTCGACCTCTACGCGTCGCGAGAGAAAATCTACACCCGCGCCTTCACGGGCCTGTTCCGCAACCTGCGCATGCTTGGCGGCGCCGGTCTGTTCCTGCTCTACTTCGGCACGGTGTGGCTGAACTGGGGTGGTCACCAGGCCGTGTGGTGGGACCTGCCGGAACGTAAGTTCTTCATTTTCGGTGCGACCTTCTGGCCCCAGGACTTCATCCTCCTCTCGGGCATCCTGATCGTCGCGGCCTTCGGCCTGTTCTTCATCACGGTGTACGCGGGGCGCATCTGGTGCGGGTATACCTGCCCGCAAAGCGTGTGGACGTGGATCTTCATGTGGTGCGAAAAAGTCACCGAAGGCGACCGTAACCAGCGCATCAAGCTGGACAAGGCGCCGATGGGCGCCAACAAGTTCCTGCGCAAGTTCAGCAAACACACGCTGTGGCTGCTGATCGGTTTTGTCACCGGCATGACCTTCGTCGGTTATTTCTCGCCGATCCGCGAACTGGTGTTCGACTTCTTCACCGGCCAGGCCGATGGCTGGTCGTATTTCTGGGTCGGTTTCTTCACGCTCGCCACCTACGGCAACGCCGGCTGGCTGCGCGAACAGGTGTGCATCTACATGTGCCCCTATGCGCGCTTCCAAAGCGTGATGTTCGACAAAGACACCCTGATCGTCTCCTACGACCCACGTCGTGGCGAAGTGCGTGGCCCGCGTAAAAAAGGCGCCGACTACAAGGCCCAGGGCCTCGGCGATTGCATCGATTGCACAATGTGCGTGCAGGTGTGCCCGACCGGCATCGACATCCGCGATGGCCTGCAGATCGAATGCATCGGCTGCGCCGCGTGTATCGACGCCTGCGACAACATCATGGACAAGATGGATTACCCGCGCGGCCTGATCAGCTACACCACCGAGCACAACCTGTCGGGGCAGAAAACCCACAAGCTGCGTCCGCGCCTGATCGGCTATGCGCTGGTATTGCTGGCGATGATGAGCCTGTTGGCCACGGCATTTTTCATGCGTCCGCTGGTGGGTTTCGACGTCAGCAAAGACCGTGTGCTGTACCGCGAAAACGCTGAAGGACGGATCGAGAACGTCTACAGCCTGAAGATCATGAACAAAGACCAGCGCGACCACACGTATGTGCTTGATGCTGCCGGGCTGCCGGACCTCAAGCTGCAAGGCCGCCGCGAAATCAAGGTGGCTGCCGGCGACATCGTCAGCATGCCGGTCGAACTGTCGAGTGCGCCGGAGCAATTGCCGTCGAGCACCAACGAGGTGAAATTCATCCTCAAGGATGCCGATGACGCCAGCGTCCACATTGAAGCCAAGAGCCGATTCATCGGCCCACAAGTTCGTTAACGAGAGAGCTGAACAATGCCCGTAGCCACTGCCGCAAGCCCCTGGTACAAGCACCTCTGGCCCTGGATCATCATTGGTATCCTGGCCTGCTCGGTGACCTTGACCTTGTCCATGGTGACCATTGCAGTGAACAACCCGGACAACCTGGTCAACGACAACTACTACGAGGCCGGCAAAGGCATCAACCGCTCCCTGGACCGCGAACGCCTGGCCCAGACCCTGCAACTGCGCGCCAAGGTGCATCTGGATGAGCTGACCGGTGAAGTCGAACTGCACCTCACCGGCTACAGCAACCCGAGCACCCTGGAACTGAACCTGATTTCGCCGACTCAGCCCGAGAAGGACCGCAAGATCAACCTGGCCCGCAGCGACAGCGAACCCGGTCGCTACATCGGCCAGGTCACCGACAAGGTCGAAGGTCGGCGCTTCGTCGAACTGCTCGGCGTGGAAGGCGACAGGACCTGGCGCTTGTTCGAAGAAGAACAGGTCAACCACGACAAGGACTTGCTGCTCGGGGATGAACCGCTGCAGGGTGCTGAAGACCTGAAGAAGTAAACAGGCTGCGCTTCACGCATCGCGGGCAAGCCCGCTCCCACATGGACACCGCGATCCACTGTGGGAGCGGGCTTGCCCGCGATGAGGCCCTACCCGCCACCAAAGATCTAACGCCATGACCACCCCAACCCCCTGCTACCACTGCGCCCTGCCCGTTCCACCCGGTAGCCGCTTCACCGCCGTGATCCTCGGCGAGCGCCGCGAACTCTGCTGCCCGGGCTGCCAGGCCGTGGCCGAAGCGATCGTGGCGGGCGGGTTGGAAAGCTATTACCAGCACCGCAGCGAAGCCTCGGCCAACCCCGAGGCACTGCCGGTGCAATTGGTCGACGAACTGGCGCTGTACGACCGCGCCGACGTGCAAAAACCCTTCGTGCGCCACGATGGCGAACTGGCCGAAGCCACGCTGTTGATGGAAGGCATCAGTTGCGCGGCCTGTGGCTGGCTGATCGAAAAACACCTGCGCAGCCTGCCCGCCGTGGCGGAGGCGCGCCTGAACCTGTCCAACCATCGCCTGCAGGTACGCTGGGCCGACGGGCAACTGCCGCTGAGCCAACTGCTCAGTGAGCTGCGCCATATCGGTTACGCCGCCCACCCCTATCAGGCAGATCGCGCCGCCGAGCAATTGGCCGGCGAAAACCGTCTGGCCTTGCGCCAACTCGGCGTTGCCGGGTTGCTGTGGTTCCAGGCGATGATGGCGACCATGGCCACCTGGCCGGAATTCAATATCGACCTCAGCGCCGAACTGCACGTCATCCTGCGCTGGGTCGCGATGTTTCTGACCACGCCCATCGTGTTCTACAGCTGTGCGCCGTTTTTCAAGGGCGCCATGCGCGACCTGCGCACCCGCCACCTGACCATGGACGTGTCGGTATCCCTGGCCATTGGCGGGGCTTACCTGGCCGGCATCTGGACCGCGATCACCGGCGTCGGTGAACTGTATTTCGATGCAGTGGGCATGTTCGCGCTGTTCCTGCTGGCCGGCCGCTACCTGGAGCGGCGGGCCCGCGAACGCACGGCGGCCGCTACCGCGCAGTTGGTCAACCTGCTGCCTGCCTCATGCCTGCGTTTGAACGCTGAAGGCCAGAGCGAACGCATCCTGCTCCCCGAGCTGGCCCTGGGCGACCGCGTGCTGGTTCATCCCGGTGCCGTGCTGCCGGCGGACGGGGTGATTCTCGACGGCCAGTCGAGCATCGACGAATCCCTGCTCACCGGCGAATACCTGCCGCAACCGCGTCAAGTCGGCGATGCGGTAACGGCCGGCACCCTCAACGTCGAGGGCGCGCTGACCGTCGAAGTGCGCGCCCTGGGCCATGACACGCGCCTGTCCGCCATCGTGCGCCTGCTGGAGCGGGCCCAGGCCGAGAAACCGCACCTGGCGCAAATCGCCGATCGCGCCGCACAGTGGTTCCTGCTCGGCTCGCTGGTCGCCGCCGTGCTGATCGGCTTGTTGTGGTGGCAGTTGGACGCGTCGCGGGCGTTCTGGATCGTCCTGGCAATGCTGGTGGCGACCTGCCCGTGCGCGCTGTCGCTGGCCACGCCGACCGCCCTGACCGCCGCCACCGGCACCCTGCACAAACTCGGCCTGCTGCTGACCCGCGGCCATGTGCTGGAAGGCCTGAACCAGATCGACACGGTGATTTTCGACAAGACCGGCACCCTCACCGAAGGGCGCCTGGCGCTGCGTGCGATCCGCCCACTGGGAGCGTTGAACAGCGACCAGTGCCTGGGCCTCGCCGCCGCCCTGGAAAATCGCTCAGAACACCCGATCGCCCGTGCCTTCGGGCGCGCGCCCCTGGCCGCCGACGAAGTGCTCAGTGCCCCCGGCCTCGGCCTGGAAGGCTGGGTGGGCGAACGTCAACTGCGCATCGGCCAGCCGGGCTATGTGTGTGAACTCAGCGGCTGCCCGATCCCCGCCGCGCCGGATGAAGCCGGGCAATGGCTGCTGTTGGGCGACCGCGACGGCGCCCTCGCCTGGTTCGTCCTGGATGACCGCCTGCGCAGCGACGCCCCGGCCCTGCTGGCGGCCTGCAAGGCACGCGGTTGGCGCACGCTGCTGCTGTCGGGCGACAGTTCGCCGATGGTCGCCAGCGTCGCCGCCGAACTGGGCATCGACGAAGCCCACGGCGGCCTGCGCCCCGATGACAAGCTGCAAGTGCTGCAACAACTGCACAAAGAAGGGCGCAAAGTGCTGATGCTCGGCGACGGGGTGAACGATGTGCCGGTGCTGGCCGCCGCCGATATCAGCGTGGCCATGGGCTCGGCCACCGACCTGGCAAAAACCAGCGCCGACGCGGTGCTGCTGTCCAACCGCCTCGACGCCCTGGTGCAAGCGTTTACCTTGGCGCGGCGCACCCGTCGGGTGATCATGGAGAATCTGCTGTGGGCCGGGCTGTACAATGGCCTTATGCTGCCGTTTGCCGCGCTCGGCTGGATCACGCCGATCTGGGCCGCGGTCGGCATGTCCCTCAGTTCGTTGACCGTGGTGCTCAACGCCCTGCGCCTGACTCGCCTGCCGAGCGCGCCGACCGCCAGCACCCTCTCAGTAACCCGCCCGTTGCCGGCTTGAGCCGCGCGGGCATGGAGTGCAGATGCCAGCTTTATACGTGATGATTCCGGCGGCGCTGCTGATTGTGGCCATCGCCATCTACATCTTCTTCTGGGCGGTGGACAGCGGCCAGTACGACGACCTCGACGGCCCGGCCCACAGCGTGCTGTTCGACGATCAGGACCCAAACCACCTGGCCGCCGTCGACGAGGCCAACAGCCCCGAGCCCCCGGCCGACCCGAAAGATCCGCCCCATGCTTGATCTGGCGCCGCTGCTGGTCTCCGCGCTGATCCTTGGCCTGCTGGGGGGCGGCCATTGCCTGGGCATGTGCGGCGGCCTGATGGGTGCGCTGACGCTGGCGATCCCCAAGGAACAACGCAGCCGCAGGTTCCGCCTGCTGCTCGCGTACAACCTGGGGCGCATCCTCAGCTACGCCACCGCCGGCCTGCTGCTTGGCCTGGCCGGCTGGGCCGTGGCCAACAGCCCGGCGGCGATGTTCATGCGCGTGCTGGCCGGCCTGCTGCTGATCAGCATGGGCCTGTACCTGGCCGGCTGGTGGAGCGGCCTCACCCGCATCGAAAGCCTCGGTCGCGGCCTGTGGCGGCACATCCAGCCGGTTGCCAACCGTTTGCTGCCGGTGTCCAGCCTGCCCCGCGCCCTGCTGTTGGGCGCGCTGTGGGGCTGGTTGCCGTGCGGGTTGGTCTACAGCACCCTGCTGTGGGCCGCCAGCCAAGGCAATGCGCTGGACAGTGCGGTGCTGATGCTGGCGTTCGGCCTGGGTACCTGGCCAGTGCTGCTGGCGACCGGGCTGGCCGCCGAACGCGTCACGGCATTGTTGCGCAAACGCAGTGTGCGTACCGCCGGCGGTGTGCTGGTAATTCTGTTCGGTATCTGGACCTTGCCCGGCCCCCATCAGCACTGGCTAATGGGCCACTAAAAGGCCATGTGGCATAGCGCCGCTCCCCGTTGACGCAAATCAAGATGCCATATCCGCCACGCCCCTAGACTCGGCCGACTAGTCTATCCGGGGGAACGCCCGCATGCTCGACGCCATTCGTTGGGACAGCAACCTGATTCATCGCTACGATTTGGCGGGGCCACGCTACACGTCCTACCCCACCGCAGTGCAATTCGACAGCCAGGTCGGCTCCTTCGACCTGCTCCACGCCCTGCGCGACAGCCGCAAGGCTGCACGCCCGTTGTCGCTGTATGTGCACGTGCCGTTCTGCGCCAACATCTGCTACTACTGCGCCTGCAACAAAGTCATCACCAAGGACCGCGGCCGCGCCCAGCCCTACCTGCAGCGCCTGGAACAAGAGATCCAACTGATCGCCTGCCACCTCGATCCGAAACAGACCGTGGAGCAGCTGCATTTCGGCGGTGGTACCCCGACTTTTCTCAGCCATGACGAACTGCGCCAGGTGATGGCCTGCCTGCGCAAGCATTTCAACCTGCTCGATGACGATTCCGGCGACTACAGCATCGAGATCGACCCGCGCGAAGCCGACTGGGCAACCATGGGCCTGCTGCGCGAGCTGGGCTTCAACCGCGTCAGTATCGGCCTGCAAGACCTCGACCCGGAAGTGCAACGGGCGGTCAATCGCCTGCAAAGCCTGGAAGAAACCCGCGCCGTGATTGATGCCGCGCGCACCTTGCAGTACCGCTCGATCAATATCGACCTGATCTACGGCCTGCCCAAGCAAACCCCGATCAACTTCGCACGCACCGTGGAAGAAGTGATCAAGTTGCAACCGGATCGCCTGTCGGTGTTCAACTACGCGCACTTGCCGGAACGCTTCATGCCTCAGCGGCGGATCAACCCCGATGACCTGCCGTCCCCGGCGGCAAAACTGCAGATGCTGCAAACCACCATCGAACAGTTGACCGACGCCGGCTACCGCTACATCGGCATGGACCACTTCGCGCTACCGGACGACGAATTGGCCATTGCCCAGGAAGAAGGCACCCTGCAACGCAACTTCCAGGGCTACACCACCCACGGCCATTGCGACCTGATCGGGCTCGGGGTGTCGGCCATCAGCCAGATCGGCGATCTGTATTGCCAGAACACCAGCGACCTCAATAGCTACCAGAACGCCCTGGCCGACGCGCAACTGGCGACCAACCGCGGCCTGGTCTGCACCACGGACGATCGGTTGCGGCGGGAAGTGATTCAGCAATTGATCTGTAATTTCAGCCTGACATTCGAGCAGATCGAACAGGCGTTCAATATCGATTTTCGCGGCTACTTCGACGAGATCTGGCCGCAACTCGAAACGATGGCCGACGACGGCCTGATCGAACTGGACGCACAAGGCATTCGCGTTCTACCGGCCGGGCGGCTGCTGGTGCGCTCGGTGTGCATGGTGTTCGATGCCTACCTGGAACATCAGAACCGGCAGCGCTTTTCGCGGGTGATCTGAAGGTTCTATGCCATCGCCAGGGAGGCCGCCTTCATGGCGTCTTCGCCGCTCAGGCCTTTCATGGCTTTGGCCAGCGAGGCTTGCGCGGTCACCAGGCTCGCCTGCAGTGCGCTGAGTGAGGCTTGCAGGTTGCTGGCCTTGACCCGCGCCTGGTCAGGCGTCAGGCCCGTGTCCGCCATCACAGCAGCCAGCTCGGCCTGTTTCTTGGCGATCTGCTCCTTGATCTGACGGATCATTTTCAGCGTCTGCTGAATGTTATCCGGCAAGCCACTCTCTTCGATATCGCTGTTGGCTTTCTTCGCGGTACCCACAGCCTTCAATGCCGCTCCGGAAATAGTCACGGTCACGCCCTCGACCGCCTTGGCCGGACGCAGCGGCGCCGACGTGGCGTCCTCAAGTGCTTTGGCTGCCTTGGCTTCTTTAGCCTCCGCCACCAGATCCTTGGGCTCGCGAACCGCCGGAACCGGCAGCTTGGCAGCAGAGTTTTCACCGATGGAAAGCATGATGTGAGCCTCCAGGCTCTAAGGGACACTGACTTGTATCGGGATCGATACAATAATCTTTATCCCGGCATCGGTTTTTCGTCCATGCTGGCCTCTTCTACCCACAGTGCGTTACCCTTATGTCTTATGTGTGTTTTCCCACAAGGATTTAAGAAATGTCCGAGCCCGTTAAGCTGCGCGCTAACAGCCAGGCCCATTGCAAGGATTGCAGCCTGGCCCCCCTCTGCTTACCACTTTCATTGAATCTGGAAGACATGGATGCGCTGGACGAAATCGTTAAACGTGGACGCCCACTGAAAAAAGGCGAGTTTCTATATCGCCAGGGCGACAAGTTCGATTCTGTCTATGCAGTACGTTCGGGTGCATTGAAGACCTTCAGCCTGAGCGACAGTGGCGAAGAGCAGATCACCGGCTTCCACCTGCCGAGCGAGCTGGTCGGGCTGTCGGGGATGGACACCGAGATTCATCCGGTGTCGGCTCAGGCACTGGAGACCACATCGGTGTGCGAAATTCCTTTCGAACGCCTGGACGAACTGGCCCTGCAACTGCCGCAACTGCGCCGCCAACTGATGCGTGTCATGAGCCGCGAGATCCGGGACGACCAGCAAATGATGCTGCTGTTGTCGAAGAAAACCGCCGACGAGCGCATCGCCACCTTCCTGGTCAACCTGTCGGCGCGGTTCCGTGCCCGTGGTTTCTCGGCCAACCAGTTCCGCCTGAGCATGTCGCGCAATGAAATCGGCAATTACCTGGGCCTGGCGGTGGAAACCGTGTCCCGGGTATTTACCCGTTTCCAGCAGAACGAACTGCTTGCCGCCGAAGGCAAGGAAGTACACATCCTCGACCCGATCCAGCTGTGTGCGTTGGCGGGCGGCTCCCTGGAGGGCTGATCCAGACACTTGCGGCCGCGCCAATCGGCCAGGCCGCAAGGTATACTTCGAGTCCGTTTTCCGCCCCTGGACTCTGCGACGATGACCTTCGATTCGTTCGACATCAAATCCCTGATCCGCCCTGTCATCGACTTCCCCAAGCCTGGGGTGATCTTTCGTGACATCACGCCGCTGTTCCAGTCGCCCAAGGCCCTGCGCCTGGTGGCCGACACCTTCGTCCATCGCTACGTCGAAGCCGATTTCAGCCATATCGGTGCGATGGATGCCCGGGGTTTCCTGATCGGCTCGATCATCGCCTACCAATTGAACAAACCGCTGATCCTGTTCCGCAAACAGGGCAAGCTGCCGGCCGACGTGTTGGCCGAGGGTTACCAGACCGAATACGGCGAAGCCTTCCTCGAAGTGCATGCCGACAGCCTGTGTGAAGGCGACTCGGTACTGATCTTCGATGACCTGATCGCCACCGGCGGCACGCTGATCGCCGCAGCAAACCTGGTGCGGCGCATGGGCGCGAAGGTGTTCGAAGCGGCGGCGATTATCGACCTGCCGGAACTGGGTGGCACGCAACGCCTGGAAGATATGGAGATTCCGACGTTTTGCCTGACGCAATTTGCGCTGAGCGAGCGTTGAGGATTATCACCGACACCACTCAACCCATGTGGGAGCAAGCCCCCTCCCACACCTTGACCTGCCGCGTGGCTTAAAGCGCGATGGGTTTGCGACCGGCAAACGAATGCGCCAGGGTGCCGCCGTCTACCAACTCCAGCTCGCCACCCAGCGGCACACCGTGGGCGATCCGCGACGTGACCAGGCCTTTGTTGCTCAGCAGTTGGGCAATGTAATGCGCGGTCGCTTCACCCTCCACGGTCGGGTTGGTGGCCAGGATCACTTCAGTAAACGTGCCCTGCGCTTCGATCCGCGCCACCAGTTGCGGAATGCCGATGGCTTCCGGGCCCAGGCCGTCCAACGGCGACAGATGGCCTTTGAGCACGAAATAGCGCCCGCGATAACCGGTCTGTTCCACCGCGTACACGTCCATCGGCCCTTCCACCACGCATAACAGCGTGTCATCGCGACGCGGGTCGGCGCATTGCGGGCAGAGTTCTTCCTCGGTGAGGGTGCGGCACTGGCGACAGTGACCAACGCCCTCCATGGCCTGGCTCAAGGCCTGGGCCAACCGGGTGCCGCCGCTGCGATCACGCTCCAGCAGTTGCAGCGCCATGCGCTGGGCGGTTTTCTGGCCGACACCGGGCAAAGTGCGCAGGGCGTCGATCAGTTGGCGAATCAGGGGGCTGAAGCTCATGGGCGAAGGGTCCGACAAAACAACGAGACGCGGTTTATACCCGCGCCCCGGATTAGCGTCAAATGCTCAATCCTGCGCGACGCGCACCACCAACTTGCCGAAGTTGCGTCCTTCGAGCAAACCGATAAAGGCTTCAGGCGCGTGTTCCAGGCCGTCGACCATGTCTTCGCGGAACTTGATCTTGCCGTCGCGTACCCACGGCGCCATGGCGCTGAGGAATTCCGGCTGGCGATCGCCGTAGTCATCGAACACGATAAAGCCCTGGATACGCACGCGCTTGGTCAGCAAGGTGCGTTGCAGCGCCGGCAGTCGATCAGGGCCGCTGGGCGCTTCATGGGCGTTATAGCCGGCGATCAGCCCGCATAGCGGGATCCGCGCCTTGGGGTTGAGCAGCGGCAGCACGGCATCGAACACCTTGCCGCCGACGTTTTCAAAGTAGATATCCACGCCCTTGAAACAGGCCAGGGCCAATTCATTGGCGAAGTTCTCGCTTTTGTGGTCGATGCAGGCATCAAAGCCCAGCTCATCCACCACGTAACGGCACTTGTCGGCCCCGCCCGCGACACCCACCACGCGCAGGCCCTTGAGCTTGGCCACCTGGCCCACCACCGAGCCCACCGCACCGGACGCGGCCGCCACCACCAGGGTTTCGCCGGCCTTGGGCTGGCCGATGTCCATCAGGCCCATGTAGGCGGTCATGCCCGGCATGCCCAGCACGCCCAACGCCATCGACGGGCTGGCCAGACCGTTGGGCACCGGCATCAGGTTGCGACCGTCGCTAATGCTGTGGCTTTGCCAGCCGGTGGAGCCGACCACCAGGTCGCCCGCTTCGAATTTCGGGTTGCGCGACTGCTCGATACGGCTGACAGCGCCACCCGTCATCACTTCGTCGATTTCCACCGGAGCGGCGTAGGACGGTGCATCACTCATGCGCCCGCGCATGTAGGGGTCGAGGGACAGGTATAGCGTCTTCAACAGGACTTGGCCGTCTGCCAGTTCCGGCAGGGTCACACGTTCGAGGCGGAAGTTTTCCGCAGTTGGCGCGCCGTGAGGGCGCGAGACCAGGACAATGCGCTGGTTAAGCATCGGTTCTTGAGGCATCGGGGGGCTCCGTTATCGAGGGTCGAATTCAATGGCATCAAGTGCAGACACTGGCCAAGGCACCGAGGTTCGACAAAGTTACCCTTGCGTAGCCGCTACGCAGGGGAAAACAGCCAAAAAAAATGCCAGGCGCGATGCCTGGCATTCCAGTCTAGCTAAGACTGGCCGATCAGAACGGCAGTTTCATGCCCGGTGGCAGTTGCATGCCAGCGGTCACGCCGGACATTTTGTCCTGGCTGTTGGCTTCGATCTTGCGCACAGCGTCATTGACGGCCGCAGCGAACAGATCTTCTAGCACTTCACGGTCGTCATCGCTGACGCCTTCGAGCAGGCTCGGGTCGATGCTCACGCGCTTGATGTCGTGACGACCGGTCATCACCACGCTGACCATATCGCCACCGGCTTTACCGGTGACTTCGGCGTTGGCCAGCTCTTCCTGCATCTTGGCCATCTTTTCCTGCATCTGCTGTGCCTGCTTCATCAGGCCGGCCATGCCACCTTTCATCATGGGAATCACCTCAAAAGTACGTGGATCAATAAGTAGCCCGGTGTCATGACGCCTGGGGCACCGGGGCTTCGACAGGTTCAATAGTATCGTGACGGACGACCGCGCCGAACTGTTGCATCAATTGTTGGATGAGCGGGTCACCGTGGATCGACTCCTCAGCCTCGCGCTGGCGATTGAGGCGTCGGCGGGTTGCGGCCTGGGCCGGGGTTTCCTGCTCGGGCTTGATCAACTCGATGGTGATGCTCAGCGTGCGCTCATGATACTGGTTGAGGGCATCGTTGAGCCGGCGCTGCTGGGTCGCGTTGAACAAGGCGCTGTGGGCCGGGTCCAGGTGCAGCAACCAGTGGTCGCCCTCGATGGCGATCAGGGTGCAGTTGGCGGCGATGCTGCCGGTCATGCCGGAAATCGGCAGTTTCGGGAACAGCTCCAGCCATTGCAGGGCCAGGCCGGTGGCCGGCGCGGCAGCGGGTTCCGCTTCGGGCTCGGGGGCCGGCTCGGCGGCGTGTTCGCTGGCCAGTTCGTCCAGGTAGCTGTAGGCCGAATCGATGTCCGGCTCGATGTAGTCTTCGTCCAGCGGCGGTTCGTCGTCCAGGTCGATGCCGGGCGTTGCGGCGTCCACCTGGGCGACGGTCGGCTCGGGGACGGGCGCACTGACCCATTCCGGCGCATCCGGTACCACGCTGTCCGGCATTGGCGTAGGCATCGGCGTCAGCTCGGGCTGCTCGCCGGCGGTTTCCAGCACGGGCTCCACGGCGGGCTGCAGCTCGACCTCGGGTTCAGCCTCTGCCGGGGCATTCCAGGGCAGGTCGACCACCGGGGCCGGTTCGGGCTCGACAACCGGCACCGGCGCGATCACCGGCGCGACAACCACCGGCTCAGGCACCGGCGCAACCGGCGCAGGCGCAGCAACCGCTGGCGCGACCACCGCCGCGCCAGCCACTGATTTGGCGGAATCAACTGTGGCCTGGCTGATCCCCACTGGCTTTAGCGGCTGTCTCGGCGCGTCCGTCGCGTCGGCGGGGCGGAAGGCCAGCATGCGCAGCAGGACCATTTCGAAGCCGCCACGCGGGTCTGGTGCGAGGGGCAAGTCCCGGCGACCGATCAGGCCCATCTGGTAGTAGAACTGCACGTCTTCGGCTGGCAACGCCTGGGCCAGGGCCAACACGCGGTCGCGGTCGCCGTGGCCGTTGTCGACGCCTTCGGGCAGGGCCTGGGCGATGGCGACGCGGTGCAGCACGTTGAGGATTTCCGAGAGCACGCCGTTCCAGTCCGGGCCCTGTTCCGACAAGTGGCGCACGGCTTCGAGCAACGCCTTGGCGTCGCCTTCGATCAGCGCGTGCAGCACGTCGAACACCTGGCCGTGGTCGAGGGTGCCGAGCATGGCACGCACATCGGCGGCCATGACCTTGCCTTCACCAAAGGCAATGGCCTGGTCGGTGAGGCTCATGGCGTCACGCATCGAACCATCGGCGGCACGGCCGAGCAGCCACAGCGCGTCGTCTTCGAACGGTACGTTTTCGACACCCAGCACGTGGGTCAAGTGCTCGACCACACGCTCGGGGGTCATGTTTTTCAGGGAGAACTGCAGGCACCGCGACAAAATCGTTGCAGGGAGTTTCTGCGGGTCGGTGGTCGCCAGGATGAATTTGACGTAGGGCGGCGGCTCTTCCAGGGTTTTCAACAATGCGTTGAACGAATGACTGGAAAGCATGTGGACTTCGTCGATCAGGTAGACCTTGAAGCGGCCACGGCTCGGCGCGTACTGCACGTTATCGAGCAGCTCGCGGGTGTCTTCGACCTTGGTGCGGCTCGCGGCGTCGATCTCGATCAGGTCGACGAAACGCCCTTCGTCGATCTCGCGGCATACCGAGCAGGTACCGCAGGGCGTCGAGGTGATGCCCGTCTCACAGTTCAGGCACTTGGCAATGATTCGGGCAATGGTAGTCTTGCCGACACCGCGAGTACCGGTAAACAGGTAGGCGTGGTGCAGCCGTTGGCTGTCCAAGGCATTGATCAGAGCCTTGAGCACATGGGTCTGGCCGACCATTTCGCGGAACGAGCGCGGGCGCCATTTACGTGCAAGAACCTGATAACTCATCGAAAACCGTCGCAACTGAGAAGCGGAAGCCGGTAATGCTAGCGGAGCAAGGGGGAAATTGCATCCGGCACGCTTGCCTTATCTGCCTAAGATTGCCTGAGCGGCCCCGAAAAGGCCTGAACCCGGAGAGTGTATGCGCGTAGTCCTGGGCGCCTTATGGATGCTCACCACCGCCAGCCTTGCGGCGCCCGCGCCGTTGCGTTTCTCGGTTTCCGACAGTTGGGCGATGCCTATGGTGCAAGTGGAGGACGGCCAGCCCACCCAGGGTATTTTGTATGACCTGATGTCGAGCCTGGCCACCCAGGTCGGCCGCCCGGCCGAGTTCCACGTACTGGCGCGGGCACGCATTGCCGCGGCCATGGCCCATGGCGACATCGATGTGCGCTGTTATGTCGCCCAGGCCTGGCTCGACAACCTGTCTGGCGACTACCTCTGGAGCCTGCCGTTGCTGGTCCAGCGCAACGTATTGGTCAGCGTCCGCAACCAGCCGGTGCAATTGGCCCGGCTGGCGCCGCAGTCGATCGGAACGGTGCTCAATTACCGCTACCCCACGCTCGACCCATTGTTCGCCAAAGGCCAACTGAGGCGCGACGACGCCCGCAGCGAAGAACAAGTGCTGCACAAACTGGTGGCCGGGCGCTTCAAGTATGCGGTGAGCAATGAATGGATCGTCGACCGCTTCAACCAGCACCTGCCGATGGAACAGCGACTGCACAAAGTCGCCATCATCGAGGAGCAAAGCCTGGGCTGCGCCGTGCGCAACGACCCGGACCTGCCGGTGCAACAAATCCTGCGCACCCTGCTGCGGATGAAGATGTCAGGCGAAATCGACGACATCATCCAGCTGTACACCGGCGAAGACGCCGTGCCCCCGCACGCTCCTGACAAGAACTGACAGCGCCGTCTTTTAGACTGGGCTCAACCACCCCGTCCTCAAGGAGCCTCCATGAATACCGTCGCCCATTACTTCCTGCTGTATGTCGACAGCCCCGCCACCAGCGCCAACTTCTACAGCCGCCTGCTGGACAAGCCACCGGTTGAATTGAACCCGACCTTTGCCCTGTTCATTCTCGATAATGGCGTCAAGCTCGGCCTGTGGTCGCGCCACAGCGTAGAGCCAGCGGCCCAGGCCACGGGCGGCGGCGGCGAAGTGGGCTTCGCCCTGCCCGACCAGGCCGCCGTGGATGCTCTGCACGACCAATGGCTGGAACGTGGCGCCACGATCATCCAGTCACCGACCGTCGTGGACTTTGGCTACACCTTTGTCGCCCAGGACCTCGACGGTCATCGGTTGCGCGCGTTCTGCATGGGCGGCTGAGCTGCGCCGCCAGCGGCCTTCCAGGCTGATGGCCGCCACACTGGCGAGCACGATCATCGCGCCGAGCATCACCTGCCCGGCGACGTGCTCACCCAGCAATATCGCCGCCATCGCCATGGACACCGGCGGAATCAAGTACATCGCCACCGATGCACGGCTGACCTCGACATGCTTCAACACATAAGCCCAGGCCAGGTACGCCAAGGCACTGGGGAAAATGCCCAGCACCAGCACCGCCAGGTTTTCCGGCCAGGGCGCCTGCGCCACGGCAGCGGGCAGGCCTGGCAGGTTCACGCAGAGCATCAAGGTGCCCGACCACACCATGTAGCACGCCAGGGTCAGCGGGCTGTAGCGGTGGGCATAGTGTTTCTGGATGGCGAAATACACGCTCCATGACACCGCTGCCAGCAGGATCACCAGGCCACACGGGTCGATGTCACCCACGCCCTGCTCACCCCAGATCACCACCAGCACGCCAAGCAACCCCAGCAATACACAGCTCCAGCGCCAGACACTGACCCGCTCCCTCAAGCAAAAAAACGCGATCAGCACACTGAACAGCGGCGCCGACTGCGCCAATACACTGGACGCCGCCGCCGTGACCCATTGCTGCCCATAGTTGAGGCAAGTGTGATGCAGGAACACCCCGAAAAAACCCAGCACCAGCAACCACGGCACATCTCGCAGGCGCGGCCGACCGACATCCAGCACCAACGCGACGCCGCCCATAAACACCGAGGCGATCAAAAATCGCAGCAACGCCAGTTGACCCGGACTGTAGCTGCGCAGCCCCATGTGTACGCCAATCGGCGAATAGGCCCAGCAGAGGATCACGCTGGCGATGACTAGCGTAAGCTTTAGGCGTGACGGGGAATTCATCAACGGCATCCAGAAACAGAGAAGGAATGCCGCCAGTCTTGGCCGGGTCACGCCGTAGGACAATTAAGCGTTTCTGACTTCTGAAATCAGTGGAACTGAGCAATGGAAATGGCCCAACTGAAGATGGTGCGAGCCGTGGCGCAAACCGGCAGCGTGGCTCAGGCCGCGGCGCAATTGCATTGCGTGCCGTCGAACATCACCACGCGCATCAAACAGCTGGAAAGCGAATTGGGCACGCCACTGTTCATCCGTGCCGGACGCGGGCTGGCGATCAGCGCCGCCGGTGAAATCTTCCTCGATTACTGCGAACGCATCCTGGCCCTGGTGGACGAATCCAAACGCGCGGTGGACGCCAACGCTATCCCGCGGGGCACCTTGCGGATCGGCGCGGTAGAGTCCAGCGCCAGCGGCCGCCTGCCACCGCTGCTGGCGGAATACCATCGACGCTACCCCGACGTCAGCCTCGAACTGGTGACCGGCGCCTGGGGCCAACTGCTCGACGACCTGCAACACCACCGCCTGGACGTGGCGCTGGTGGCCGCCGGCAACAAACGCTCCAAGCTCGAACACAGCGTGGTCTACAGCGAACGCCTGGTGCTGATCGCCAGCGCCTGCAGCGCACCGATCAAGCGTGCCGAGGACCTGGCAGGGCGTACCCTGCTCGTCTGGCCGCCTGGCTGCCCTTATCGCGCGGCCTTGGAAAACTGGGTCAAGCCCCATGACTTCAAGCCGACCATCGCCAGCTATGCCAGTTGGGGCACGATCATCGGCTGCGTCAGCGCAGGGATCGGCGTGGCGCTGGCGCCGGAGGGCATTCTGGCGCGCTATGAGCAGGCCAATCAGCTGGCGTCATACCGGTTCGAAGAACTGGCGGCCGTGGATAACCTGCTGTTCTGGCACAAGGACACCCAGCGACATCTGGCCCGGGATGCATTCGCCGGGCTGCTGCGCGAAACCTTCGGCCAACCCTGAGCGAACATCAGCTTTTCGGGGCAGCCAATCGCGCGTACTGATCCTGGCTGATCCAGCCGATGAACGACCGATCCTGAGCATTGACGAACTCGACCTGGGCCCAGCCGTCCTTGAAAGCCAGCACGCCGACCACATCCCCTTTGACGATATACGCACGCTTGGCCGCCTTGGCGCGCGGGGTCTTCAGCAAGTAGGCCTTGTCGGCGGACACGGTCACCAGGCCGATCCATGGCTTGTTGGCAGTCTGGCTCAGGTCCAGGCCGGTGGCGATTTCCGGCATCAACACACTGATGCAACCGGGATGCTGGCGACCCTGTTCGACGGTCAGGGTCACGCCGTCGGACGAAGGCGCCACGCTGCCGGGGTAGGCATCGTCAAGCCAGGTGGTCAACGCGTCGGGCTGGCCTTGCAGGTAGAACGCGCAACCACGGGTCACGCCCTCGCCCAGTTCTTCGGCGTAGAAACCTTCGACCTGATGCTCGGGCGTCAACGCCAGCATCAACCCTTCGTACTTGCCCGAATGCAACACAGCGGAACCGGCGAATACCGGCGCCACCGCACACCACGACAACACACCCATCGCGAGATAACGGATCATCTTATTTTTTCCTCTCAAGTGCGTCGTAGGCTTTTTTCATGAGGTCGTCATAGTTGCCGTAGTCCTCGCCGTTATAGTTACGGGCCATGGCGGTAAAGTCTTTGGCTTTCATGGCTTTCATCAATGCCGGGCTGTGGCTGCACAAGGCGAGGAAAGCCTTTAGTTGATTACCGGCATTAACTTTTAATGCGGCAACGAACTCAAATACGCTTGTGTAACCGCATGCCGCGAAATTGAACCCCATGATCTGAAACATGCCCCATGAGGCCGACATCAAGGCAGCTTCCTGATTCAGCGCAAATGCGGTGGCCATGGTTTCCCAGGCCTTGATCTGATCCTTGTTATTGACCTGCCACTGCGGCCCCGCCTTTCTGACGTAGGGGTACGACAGCAGCGGGTGCGCCTGGTCGTAGATACGCTTGGTGTACTTGCGAAACTGGTGCCCCTCAAAGGCGATCACCGGCAACTTGGCCGGGCCAAACCCGGAACGCCCACCCGATTCCACGGTGGCGAAGGCCCTGATGATATTGACGGAAATACCATTGCCCAGTTGCGTAGCGGCGTTCTGGAAGTCGCTATCGCTCAGGGTCATGCCCCCGTCGCACGTGGCCTGAAGTATCAACTGCCGATTGCGCCGCTCGGCCTCGACCATCGCGCGCATGCGGTCCAGGTACACATTGACCGTGGCCTGCACCGCATCGCCGCTGTTGTTGCCGAACACATTGAGAAAGCTCGGGATACGCATCGTCGGGAAGGCCTTCACCGGCACCTTCACCGCTTCCTCGATCAGGCTGTTGAACGTGCGGCCGGTGGGGTCGATCACGCCATCGGGATGGGCGTACTTGAGATGACGGAACTGATACTGGCTGATGCACTGCACCAATTGGCCGTCGCACTTGCCGTTTTCAGCCAACGGAAACCCCATCTTGGGGATGATCAAATTGAATAAATACTGAATGCACTGAACATCGGCGGGCAAGTTACGGGCTTTACCGGAGGCACCAACTGAAGCACTGATAAGACGGGGTAACCCCTGCAGGCTTTTCATCACAGACATCCTTGTTAGTTAAAGAAGTGATAGCACTTCAATATCAAATCAGCGCCATTGTTATACTCTGAAACAAGTGGCCGGCGGAAACTAACAAGGTGGTTTGAGGTTGTCCAGCAGGGCTTTTAAAAGGTGTGAATTGGCTGTCGAACGATGGATAGCGGTTGGAATTATCTTCCGCCGATTATCTACCACCCTCAGGAACGCCCAGGATGCGAGGGAGTCATCCCCGCCAGCTTTACATAGCGCTTTCGTCATTTCTCTTTAGTATGCTGTACCCCCCGGAATGCAGAGGGATAGATCCTATGCCTGGCCAGAGAATGAAATCGGAGAAACGACTGTGAGGCTCGACAAACTGCGCGTGCAGAATTACCGCTGCTTTGGAGAGTTCGAGATCGACTTCGACCCTCATCTGACCATATTGATTGCTTCCAACGGAGGCGGTAAAACCACCATTCTGGATGCTGCGCGAGTTGCTCTATGGCCTTTTGTAAAGGGTTTTGACCTCGGTAGCCAGACCGGAAAATCCGCGACAATTCAAATCGACGACGTGCGCCTCGCACACCTTGCCAGCGGCAACATGGAGCCTCAAATTGCCAGCGTCATCGAGGCCTGGGGTCCGTGGGGACCAGACGAACCTGAAAACAATTGGTTGCAGCAGCGCACAAGCTTGAAGAAGTCGACCAATACCCTTGGCGACACAGGCTCGAAAGCACTGACTGGATACAGCAAGTCTCTTCAGGAAAAAGTACGTCGCGATGAGCCCGTCGTGTTGCCGCTGATAACTTACTTAGGGACTTCCCGACTCTGGTTCGAGGGCCGTTTCACCTCCGCAGCGGCTCAAACCACTCTCGACAAAACTGAGTACTCTAGAACCTCAGGCTATCTGAATTGCCTCTCCTACTCTTCGAGCTTCAAAACTTTCACTGCATGGTATGGCTGGATCTATCGCAGCTATCGGGAAGCACAGGTGATCGCCCTCGAGCGCAACGCAGAGCTGTCCGACCTAGGCATTCGCTTCGGGCAGATCATCAGGTCCATAAAAGAAGCCATTGACCGATTGATACAAGGCCCGACCGGCTGGCACAGCCTGGAATACAGTGAGAGCCATCAACAGCAACTGATCATGCATCACCCGGAACAAGGCATATTACCTGTAGAGATGCTGAGCGATGGACTGCGCAACGCCATTGCCATGGTTGCTGACCTTGCCTTTCGGGCCTGCAAGCTCAATCCGCACTTAGGGGACCAGGCACCCTCACAAACGCCCGGTATCGCCTTGATCGACGAAGTGGATATGTTTCTCCACCCTCACTGGCAACAGACAATCCTAGGGTCATTACGAGCAGCTTTCCCAGCCATGCAATTCATTGTGACCACTCATAGCCCACAAGTATTGAGTACTGTGCGGCGCGAAAACATTCGAGTGATTGGCAAGGATGTGCATGGCAACTTGATCGCCTCTCCTCCACTGGCAATGACCTACGGTGAACCCAGCAGCAGTGTTTTACATAGCGTCATGCAGGTAGATCCGCAGCCACCCGTTATTGAAAAGCCCGAGTTGTTGCAACTCACCGAATGGGTGGACAAGGGGCGCTATGACGAGCAACCCGCAGTTGAATTGATGGAACGGCTGACAGCAGCACTGAGTGAACAGCATCCCCAACTGCAACGCCTACAGCGCAGCATCAAGCGGCAGCGGGCGCTTAAAAGATGAGGGCTATTCACAAGCGAGGCAACGGCCCTTATCAATTGAACAACTCACATGCAAATCCCCCCATCACAGCCAAAGCGGCGACGAGTCGCTGGGCGGGGTTCGGCTCTAAACAGCAAGTGCTTGGTTACCTGTTAGAGGAGCAATATGGCCTGTGTTGCTACAGTGAGATTCGACCCGATCTGATCGGACTAGGGTTGCATATAGAGCACGTCGAAAACAAAAGTCAGAATCCCCAACGCACATTCGATTACAGCAACCTGGCCGCCTCATCCTTGGATAGCGAGACCGATCTGTACACGTTCAAAGGCCAGGCGTCAGAGGTATTTGGCGGACATGCGCTTGGAAAATCGAGCACAGTCGATATCAATCGCTTTGTGTCCTGTCATCAATCCGATTGCAGCCGCTTCTTCGCGTACCTGTCCGATGGGCGCATAGTGGCCGCTGACGGACTGTCCGCACAGGAGAAGGACCGAGCCAAATACACCATTGACCTGCTCAATCTGAATAGCCCCTTTCTTCAGGAGTTGCGGTATCAGTGGTGGAGCGAATTGGAAGCGCTTTTCAGCGAGCATATTGATCAGGATATGAGCCTGCACTGCCTTGCAGGCATTGACCTTGCACCGAGAGGAACACAACTGAGCCCGTTCTTCAGCATCACACGAAACTTTTTTGGCAACATTGCTGAAGAGGTGCTGGAACAGGAAGCTCCTGATTTGAAGTAATCGAGGCCAGTCACTCAATCAACGACTCCGGCATCAGTAGAACGCGATAAAACTCCACCTCCCTGTATCTTCCCTCATCGTCAGTACGCAACGATTGCCGGGGCGATCCACTTTTGACTCAGGCACTCCCAGCCCTGTCGTTGAAGCGAAGCCCGATATTGGATGGTTTCCCGTTAGCACATTTTGAAAATAGTGAAGTGTCCGTCACGCACTGCGCAATAAAACCTGGCAGATGACGAATCAAAGTTTTTGATTGGAAGCAGAAGGAGGTTACTACAAGGAGGAGCGTTATGGAGGCAACCCCACCAGCCACACCCCGGCACACAATGTTCCCGCTGTGGCTGCTGCCTTCCGGCTCTGACCAGGTTCACGGGTAATCGTTGCGGGGGGACCGATGGGGTCAGGGTAACAGGCTTTTGAGATTGCCTCTAACCTTCCGTGCCAATACCCGGTGCGGACAGTTAGAAATCGGGGGTGTAGCCAGCACTGTCACACACAGCTGTCACACATCGGTGTCACACATATGGCCTACATAATCCGTCGCGGGGCTTTCTACTATCTGAATCTGCGACTACCTAAGCACCTCTTCCCAAGGTGTCACACTTTACGTCTGAGCCTGAACATCCGGCACCGGCAAAGCGCATTGTTCCTTGCTGCATTTCTGGCCCAGCGGGTGCATAAGCACTTATCAGAACACCCCCTGGATGGCTTTCAAACGCTGCGTAGGCTGTGTTCGGAGTGGCGTGATTCAGCACCCATGCCGACCATCCAAAATGCCTCACGGAAGGCTCCAGCCATCACCGTGAAGTGCAATGTGGACGGACCTACACTGACCACCCTGTCCAAGCTGTATATCGAAGAAGGAAAACGTGGTGGCACGTGGCGTGAGGTCAGCACACACGAAGTTGAACGTGCATTACGAGATTTGTTCGAGCTGATGGGCGATATGCCTGCATTTGAGTTCGATGTGCATCAGGCCCGTCTGTTGAAGGATCGTCTGAGCCGTTGCCCCCAATACTTCGCTCTGCTCCCCCAGTTCAAGGGCAAGACGCTAACTCAAGTGATTGACTCTGGCGGCACGTACAAAACCATCACCGCCGTAACCGTAAACAACCGTCTACGTAAACTCTCGGCATTTATGAATTGGTGCAAATCCAATGGTTACGTTACCGACAATCCATTGTCGGGACTCAAGATGATGACGGGTTCGGCGAAAGATGCACGACTGTCGTTTGATCAACGCGACTTGAGTATCCTTCTCGACCTAAATGCACTCAAGGAAGAATCACGTAAGCATCCATGGAGGTTCTGGCTCCCATTGCTTGGTAGGTTCACCGGCGCCCGACTGGAAGAGCTTTGCCAGTTGCACGTTACCGATTTCGTCACGCTGCAAGGATTCGAGTGCATTCGGATTGACGATGGTCACCAAGCCCAAAGCCTGAAGAACAGTAGCAGTCGCCGAACTCTCCCAATCCATCCAACGCTGATTCAGCTTGGACTGCTTGATCACCTGAATAATCTGCGTATTCAGGGGTCTGATCGTTTATTCCCAGAGCTGGAGCCTGTTCGCGGAAAGCTAGGCCACGCGCCGTCGAAGTGGTTTAGTCGATACAGGATTAGAATGGGTGTCGCCGACCCAAAGAAAACCTTTCACAGCTTCCGCCACACAATGATCGATGATCTTAGGGATGCTGGAGTACAAGACTCCTTGATCAAGCGTATTGCTGGGCATGAAGACAACAGTATTACCTTTTGCGTTTATGGAAGCAGGATACCGATAAAAGCAATGCTAAAAGCCCTGATCCACATACAGTGATGAACGCCGCGTGAAAACCGCCGTGATCTGACTGAATATCGTCGTCGGATTCTTACTATGCTTCATCCATAGCGATGCGCAATGGGTGAAGCAACTCGACAGATTAATTTTATAAAATCGTCAAAAACAACCAATTAACCAACCTCGCAAACCATCTGGCCTTTATATCATTTACCAGATCATTTACATCAAAAATTTCAAACGCAACCAGTACCCCCCACTATTAAGCTTGAAATCCACAACCATAAAAGTCGATCCAACTTTATTCAGATTGAATGTTTAGAATGGCGCCCCCGTATTGTAGAGTTGCCTCATCGAATGAGTAACAAGCACACCAAACATTCGAACGCACATTCGACAATGAAAGCCATCCTACAACCGAAACAAATCACTGGAAAACCAATGAACAGTAAAATCATTCACGTATCTATTGCAGCACCTGGCACAGGTAAAACTATGGCGGCAATTTCCGCCATCCCTGGAATGCTTGGTCATGGGAAAAAAATTCTCTACGTAGCACCAACACTTGCACTGGCAGATCAAGTTTTTAAAGACATCCGCAGAATTTGTAGTTCTCTTGAACCGATTATTATTGATTCACGATGTGAAGGATCAGCAGAGGCAAACCTGAACAAAATGCTGAACCCAAAAGAAAGTTCGCATTTAATTATCTGCCAGCATATCACCTTCCAAAAGTGCTCGACAAAACACTTGCGCGACTGGACGATCATCATTGATGAGCTGCCTATGCCCATCAGTCTTCGTCATATGGCCTTCGACCAAGTACAACTCAAGCGCTTGGACCTTATTGAGATCATTGACAACCAAATCAAAATCAAAAAAAACAAATACGAAGACATCAAAAATGAAGTAGCCACATTCAACAAATCCAAAAGCCAGAAATACAATCAAATCGATACTACATTGTCCCCTGCCGCGCAAGATATTTATAACGCGGTTTTGAGCAAGCTTCCCGTGTTCGCTGACGCATATCACTCAGCCAATGAAAAAATCGTGATTCGGATCATTGAGGAATATGGATTTTTCGAACGATTTCATATGGCACAAGAAGTACATCTTTTGTCAGCAACACTCAAGGGCTCATTGTTTGATTGGTTTGCGAGAGCCAATGGGTTTACGTATGCCCACTCAAACTTCGCCCAAAGCACCACCGACAATGTAAAAGATGTAACTATTTATCCAATGCTTTCCGACAAAAACCACTGTTCACGTGGAGTACTGGATTCAGTGGACGGCGCTTCCAATGACGGGTGCAAAGTCTTGCAATCAATGGCAAATTTGATTGACCAACAATTGACCAACCAAGAATACTGCCTGATGTTTGCGTACAAATGGGGCAAAAACACTCATAGCAGAAAATTCATTCAGTGCAAAATTGATAGCCGTGGACTTAATAGCTTTACAGACACACATTGCGCATTCACAGCATTCCATGGAAATCCTAATCCACTCGCATACAAATCTTTTGAATACATTGCAAAAAAATATAACAGATCAACAGACGAACTGCAAAACGCATGGAAATTCACATACAAACTGGAAATGACTTTGCAAAATGTTTTTCGGACGTCGTTGCGAAGCAAAACAATTGACAAGCCGGTAAAACTGTACGTTCAAGATAATGAGGTCGCCAACTTTTTGAAAAACATGTATCTTCCAAATGCAAAAATTGACGACAGCTTGGCCAAAACCTACAAAGAAAAGAAAAAACCTGGACCAACACCACATCCAGAACGTGAAAAAGCTATTACCATGCTCCAAGCCGGTATGAAACAGGCAGTAGTTGCACGGGCGACCAAACTGGATAAGATGACCATCTGCAATTATGCGAAAGCTATTCGACAGATCAAAGCTGGGGAAAACAGTGCAAGCTCTACCCATACCCTTGAGCAGTGGTTGTAAGTCCGAAACCTAATCCCGTAAAAAGTAAATAATCTCCTTATAACTATAAGGTATCCAGTTACAAAACCACCCACACCGCAGGTGTTTCCGAAGCAAAGCGAGGAAGAGATAGGAAACGTTTAGAAACGGCAATTCGACTTGAATTACTGAGCTTTATGCTCGCCTACCGGCTTCGCATGAACTGCGTTCCCGCTACAGTTTTTTTGGGTATCTTATCTTAATCTGGAAGATTACAACTTTGATCAGGTCAACTTGAAACTGTGAATATGTATTACCTCAATACATATTCACATAGATTATGAGTTTTTATCAAACCCTAACCGTTCAAGATAACCCTGCAAGTTTCAATTAAACCTCTGGACTTTTACTTTTCCCTACCATATAAACCTTGCTTCTTTTACTGTTCACATCCTTTAGAGGTCCATAACCCAATGGGACGAACCGTATTACAAGCTTAAGTCATCCGGTGTAAATAACATGCGAAACAATCGATATCTGGCTATATCTTCTGCCTTCATCCCCTGCATTTCAGCCAGTCGGCCAATATTTTTGACTGCCGCCACTGCTGATCTATCAAATGGTTCATCGCCACTAGTTTTAGCTATGTTGACTGATCTAACAGTACCGTCTGGCGCCATACCGATTTCCAATTCAACGACCATTCCCTTTCTTACTGACGGTACGCGTGTCCAGCCTTCAGCGGAGCGAGCTTTGATCAGTTCGTCAAAGTTTGCCCCCATGTCAACTTCATTGATCAACTCAGGAGCAGAACGCGAAGTCGCTACACTCGGTGGAAATACCAGGCAGTTTCTTAGATATATGCCAAGCCCAAACTCAACCCTTCGACATTGAAAGTACAGTTCCTGTCCTATATCGAAGTTGGCGGCAAATTCATTGAGGGATTGAATTCCTGTGATTTCCGATTTCCCCCCGGAAACCTTCCAAGGCCAAGCCTGATACCCGGACATAAATACCGTTACAGCAGTATTTTTTCCTTGATCAATTATGAAGAAAGCTCCCTGATCATCCATCATTATCTTACTGATACGCCCGTGATAAATGCCGGGCATGCTATATTTAATTTGTGCCCTTGCCTGATTGGATTGTAAATCTTTTGTAATCTGTTTGGTGTCAACAGCTTGGCGAAATTCCCAACCTGTCGTGTCAAACATTTCATGCATGCGCGTATTGAATTGATCCCATTCTACGGAATCAGCCGCATCTGCATGGGTAACAGATGCCATTGTGAATAAAAGTACTACCAATGGAAGTTTCATTGAAAACCCCTTTGTTTAGATTGATGATTTGAACTCAACAGGCACATGTCAATAGCCATAATTAGATTTGTAACTGTCCAAACCCAAAAAAGATGTTCTTGAGAACTGCGCATTAGAATTGCCAGAATCAGCGCCCCACCGAAAATACCCGCGAACCAACGGCCCATGTACAGGTAGCCAGCCCCAGGAAGCAGTACATTCAACCCCACTGCGGCTGTCCTGCTTTTTAATTTCGGCCTACTGACTGCGTACTCTTTAACTCCTGGTTTTCGCATCGCCATTCATCCTTGAAATCAGTTCGTATTGATCGGTGCGCGCAAACGCCGCAAAGTCGAGGGCACCCCTGCCAGGAACAAAGTCAAGGCCACCAGCAGCATCACAGAGCCCACCAGGACGCCAACGCCCAGTGCTTGCCGGAAGCTGGAAACGTATCCGAATTCCAATGAACAGATTCCGGTAATACTGGCTACCGGCATGCTGGTTGCGGCGATAAATATGGATATGTAGAGCTTCATACTGACCTCGGTTTAAGTGAATTTTGCCTCAATATTCACAGTATACTGTGAGGACGTATCCACAGCCATCACCGACAGTGACCCGTCTTTGAGACCGGACTGTAAAAGTGGATATTGGCGTAGCTTTCGGAAAGGTCCTTCGTCAGAAGCGTAAGGATGCCGGACTGACCCAGGAACAGCTTGCCCATGAGGCTGATGTGCAACGTAATTATGTCAGCTTGATCGAGCGAGGAATTCACCATCCTACCATTGCGATAGTTTTCAAGCTTGCCCACGCGCTGCACTGCCCGCCATCCGTTCTGATATCAGAACTGGAAATAGAGCTGAGTCGCCACCAGTGATTACTGCTCCCTCTGCTTCGTCCCTAACTGCAAATACATGCACACCTTTCGCCGTTCACACTTGTAAAGACCTCAAGCGTTCCGCAACAATTTCAAGGCACTTTCGTCGCAAATTATCGCGATCCACAGCATAGTGCGCTTGACGATGGGCATCAGCGGAAAGTGCTATGACATTTTCGATTGTGTCGGCACCACCCTCCGAAAGAGGAACAATATGGTGCGTTTCCAAATAGGTGCCGCCGTTTGCCATTTTGAAACCTGGAGCCATTGTCAGTTCACATACTCCCTTCGATCTTGCCAGTACAAGCGCACGCACTTTCGGGTCTCGGTACCTATGAACACCATTGTACGTATAAGCCTCAGAGCGGTTTTGCTCCTGAAACTGATCGCTCACTACCTGCCCATCTACAACGGCAAGACCTGCGGCACCTTCCTCAAGTCCCGCTTGTACTAATGGCTGATCAGAACTACAGCCGCGAATCAGGACGAAAGCACCAGTGCCTTTATCAAAACGCTCCACTGTCCAAGATTCGCTATCCAAGTAACGACCAACAGCACGATCATTCCCAGAATCAATGTCTTCTATCTCACGAACAGGTCCTGACACGATAACCACACGCACAGGAACCGAGTTTATGTAGGCAAGCTGAACCGTCGAGTTGAAATGCTGCGCACGACTGATACGCGGGTCTTTGATAGTGCGGGCTCTATTTTTGGGGTCTTTTTCGAGCTGCCTGATCAACGTATCGGCGTATGCGGCTAGGTTGCCCGGAAAGTTAATTCTCCCCTGGTCATCAACTCGTAGCTCTTCGAACCAGACGCATAACAAAAATATACGACCGTTATCGCTGCGAAACGACCATTCGTAGCAGTACCCACCATTGGATTGGGGCAAAGCCACCGGTTGACCGTCTTTCTTTCTGAAACTCCATGCTCTGACATCGATACCCGCTTCTTGCACGCAATCGATTATCATCCATTTGCCCGTAGGCCTTAAAGCATTTAGTGAAACAGCCATTTTTCACCCAATTATTGAATAATCTGCGTTTTTAGGTGTACTGGTGCAGGAATTTTTCAAATATCGTCGGGGTTTACAGAAGCACCAATATCACCAGCGATCTGATAGAGATCATATAACACCCCAAACCTACTTCAAGCTAATGTCAGCCTAGCGCCAGTGAGTGGTTCGATATTGAGCAACCGTCCATCTTCAGTCGCCCAGATGTAATTACGACCGTGGCTAGCCTCGGCGTTGTAGTAGAAGACATTGGCCTCTGCATGAGGAGTTAAAGCATTCGTAACGGCATAGATGACGTACATACTTCTGTGTTCGGATGAGAGCATTTGCTTGTATTCGTTCGGGGTCAGCTCTACGCATAACGCGCTTCCCGATAGACCTTTGACTTCAACCTTGAGTGTTACGTCGCCGCCCGTAACCGTTAAATCCCATCCAACATTGTCGCGTTCCACTGAATTTACGATGCGGTTACCGCCCTCACGAGACGTGTAGTAGGCGATTGCATGGCGTACAGCAGCGAGCTCGACGAGCTTTCGCGTTTCGGCATCCTGCTGTTTTGGTGTCCCTCGTCCTTTTCCTTCAGTGGGAGCTTTTATAACTCCATCGTTTTTCAGGTATGCGCGGATTCGTGCCACGTATTCAGCATTTCCATACCAGACTGGACTTTGCCCAAGATTTCCTTTCACTTTGGCCGTAGGTACCTTCTGCGTCCGCTGATCCGGAGCTAGCAGCCTCGCCTTACTAAGCGGCGCCTGAATTTGATACTCCACGACTTGATCGGTCGAACGCGAAATCTTGAAATGGTTGCATTCACGGTGAACTAAGGCATTCCGATACCAGCCCGCCACGTATGTCACTCCATCACGGGGATTTCGAGCGACCCACACGACAGTAACACCAGCCAACTTCTCATCTTTATTAGTAGCGCCAAGCCTTCTCAAGTCGATACGTGCCGACCGTGGTACGTACCCATATAGTTTTCCCCTGTGCGGGAGGAAGTTCCAAGCCTCATGCCCATAATCATGGGTCTTTAGCCAGCCGTGTCCCCCGATAGTGGGATCGTTATCTAACCCTTGGTAGGACACCATCCATCCAACGTTTACAAACAACAGAGGTTCTTCCATTGGACTTGCCTTTTATTGATTGATGGTGACGGATTGGTCGTAAATAGCGGAAGCGCGCTGAAAGGTAGCTTAAAGCCATCATGACGTCCATGCCTGCAGTTGATCTCGGTAGCCTTCATCTACCGAATAAAGGCCATCGCTACGCGTCGTAAGCAAACGCATCACCAAACGACCGTTTAGTGATGCGCAGAATTAGTGCTCGTAAAAGTATCAACAAAATAAGGTTGAGGATATAGCGATACCAAGCTACAGTGATACCACGTTTAATGATACGTGAGCGCACCCCATGTCCCGCACATTCCTATACTGTCGTGTTTCAACTTCCAATCAGTTCACTGCAAACCAAGTGCAAGAAGTGAGAGCAGCCGGATTCGACGTACAGGCAAGCAGGGTAATTGAAGAAGTCATATCGGGTAGCATCGCGGCTAGTGAACGCCAAGGGTTTCAAAAACTATTGGATCGTATGGAAACAGGTGACGTACTGATCGTGACCAAGCTGGACCGTTTGGGCCGAAACGCAATGGATGTGCGTCAAACCGTTGAACACCTAGCTGGAATTGGAATTCGCGTCCATTGTCTAGCATTAGGCGGCGTAGACCTGACAAGTCCGGCAGGCAAGATGACGATGCAGGTTTTGAGCGCTGTAGCAGAGTTTGAACGTGACCTGCTGATAGAGCGCACACAGCAAGGGTTGAAACGTGCCAAAGCTGAAGGAAAGAAGCTTGGTCGTCCCATAGCTGTGAAAACTACGGTTGAAGTCCAGAAATTGAAAGCCAGGGGGTACATTCAAACACAGGCTGCAGCGGAATTAGGGATCGGCATTGCAACGGTTAAACGTCACTGGAACACTGAAGCCTGAAGCCTTTCCCACACAACTAGACTATTAGTTTGCCGAAAATTAAAAACTCACTAATCAAGAAAGTCAAGACCATACTTTGAAGTACCACCAACGTACTTTTCCAGCTCAATTATTTTCGGATAATCTTCTTTACTTTCAACAATATGAAGTCTTTGCAAATCCGCAGCATCACAGTTCAACAAAGAAGCTTTTTCATTAGTATCATTTGACGCAAATAACATATTTGCTTGAATTTTAGGCTCTGCCGCTTGCCTATCAAGCTCGGTAGGAAAAGGAACAGCTAACCAGCGACCATATTGAAGTGCGGCACGAGAAGCATGTAGACTGCCCCCTTTTATATCCGACTGAATCATAACGACACCCTGTGCCAAGCCAGCTTGGGTCCTATCTCGCTTTACAAAATGTGCAGGAATTGCTGCACTCCCAAACCCATACTCGCTGATTAGTGCACCGCCAGACTCAAGTATTTCAGAGGCGAGCTTCTTGTTGCTACCTGGTGATATTGTCTGGAGCCCATGAGCCAAAACCGCAATGGTGTGTCCCCGCGCAGCTACCGCAGTTTGATGAGCAATAGTGTCGCACCCCAGTGCTAGGCCGCTTACAATACTCCAATCATTCTTGACAAAGAAACTTGTAATCCTTTCGGTGATTAATGACCCATGACGCGTTGGATGCCGAGTCCCGATTATCGCAACAGACTTCTCAGGACTTTGATGCAGTGTTCCTTTAACATAAATTATATACGGGGCATCCTTTGTAAACCTTAGCAGTGATGGATAATCAGAATCAAGGACGCTCAAAATACGGCAATTTGATTCTTCGGCTTGACTTACCTGATAACGAACTTGCTCTAAAGCCATCTTCCAAGAGCCTGAGACTTCAAGAGATTTTTTTAATTTCGACAAAGAGTTTGCAATAACACCGACATCTTCCTCCAAAAAACTTGGAAACTTTGAAATCTGATGCAAGGAAGCAGGCCCTATACCCTTTAGCAACGATAGGGCCAACATTCTTTCTGTCTTTTGAGAAATCACCATTATTAAACTGAAACCGCCTTCGCTAAGGAAATCAGAACAACGTCTACTGCACCAGCATCTCTCAAATAATGCGAGGCATAGAACAATGTGGCCCCCGTGGTGACGACGTCGTCAATTACTATATATCGTTTTCTGTGGGGCGAATACCCCGGCCGGACAATCATGTGATCCCTTACATTGATAAATCGATCTTTTGCCCCCAGATGCTCCCCATGATTGGAACGCATCCCTTCGGTATATGCGAAGACGTCAGGAATAAACTCTAGATTAACACTACCGAAAATTCCAGTAAGCGGGGCGCTGGCATGAGACTGAGAAAGTTGTGCTAATAGATTTTCAAGACGTGGCGTTCTTCCCACGCGAGCGGGAATCACAGTTACAACCACTGGATTTCCGACTTGGACACCGATATCACTCCCTATACAAACCCGTAAGCTTTGAATCCAGTGCGGGGGAAAAATAATAGCGTTTTTATTTGCTTCAATCTCATGTGAAACCGGATGCCAGTTTCGCCTCGTAGCTAAAAGATCATCATTACGAAATCTTCTACCAAGCACTGAAACCTTCACGAACTTTTTATCATCACCAGACTTATCGAAATGATTAATAACCTCAACCCTTTGCGGTGTTCCAACAGGATTATTCGATTTATAATATTCCAGCTTTTCCAGTAATGGCCAACCGTCTACGGGATTTTCAAGGAAAATGGGTAAATGTTGGGGATCACCAATCATTGCATCGGGAAGTCGTTCGATAACGTAATAATTATCCGAAATATGCCGTTCTGGCCATGTGGTCGTATCAGCAACAGCCCACACACCTGCAGCATATGCAGCATTAATGTCTACCTTGCCATCACCTATCATTACCACTGCTGAAACGTCAGTTATACCTAAAGAAGCCATTGAACGCTGAATCCCATCAGGCGAAGGCTTAGGCCGAACACCATCATCAGCAGTCACTATAGAATCCCAATGAAAATCAGGATAAAACAACGACAATAACGTATGAGTGTAAACTTTAGGAGCACGTGTAAAAACACCAAATTTCAGAAGCGGATATTTCTCCTTCAGCCAAACTAAAAACCCCAATGTATATACGACACGCTGCGGGCGCTCCAAAGCCTTTGCACGAAGTCTATTAATATAATCTAAGGGTTGTTCGCCTTTATATTCAAACCCACGAAATCCATCTTCGAGGTCATTTGTCTCGAGCAAGGTATTATCGAGATCAAAAATCAATAGCTGAAAGTGCATCCGTGCAACTCCTTATGAGAAATTAATTACAAAATAACTCTACAATAATAAAGCCACAGCAAAAACATGATAATCAGAACGGAATATCATCATCAAAAGAACTAAAGTCCGGAACAGGTCGTGACTTATATCTTTCTACCGCATCCAATTTTGCGTAGATATTGGCCTCTATGATATTTCTTTTTTCCTTTCCAGAATCATCCAAGAGCATCAAAAACTCTTCAATCACATGCACTGACATAAGACTTTTCTTACTGTAATAGTATCCACCATTCACGAAGCACTTAACCACCGCCGCATTAGAAGGCACTTGACTTTCAAGCATCACACTATTGTAGACATTCCGCAAACGCACCGAGAACTCATCTACATCGAAGTATTTTGCATCAGAAACGATTTTTGAAACTACTGACACCAAGCCACGGGAAAACGACTGATAAGTGGACTTCTCATAATCTGTGAACGTTACAGATGCTGCTGTATTCGTTAAAGCGGCCTCTCTAACACTAGCGAACGAATCAATACGATCATCCTGCAATCGCTTGGTCATACCCTCAACTAAAGCTGCATGCTTGAACGAGATAATTGAGTTTTCACGTACAATTTTTTCGAACAGCTTGCCTACAAAATAAACTTCGGTGGCATGAGAATATAACTTATCCCCAAACTCTGCAGGAAGTTCACACCACCAATTCAACGAAATACTTTTATCAAAGTCTACGCTTTCAAGTACTTTTTTCCCAAACCCAAAATCGATAACCTTAACAATACCTTCATTTGTAACCATCAGATTTGACGGCCGAACATCACGATGCAAAATATTGCGAGATTCCAAATGAGCAAAAGCATCAACAACCTGTAAAAACACTTCATTTATATTTTCAGGATGTTCTGTTAAGTACACTTCAACATCAACGCCTTCAACATACTCCATGAATATGAAGCCACTGAATTTTTCCGGATACAGCATATAATTAAAAACACGCACAACATTAAGGTGATGGAGAGAATAAAGGAGCTTTATCTCACCAACAAAACCTTTATATAAAACCTCTTTCCACTCGATAAACATTGGTGAATATTTTTTACATACAAAATATTCATCAATCACATCATCGTGCAATAAAACCGTCCTACCACACGCCCCCTGACCCAACTCTTTCCGAAGGATAAAACTCCGACCTAATGGAAACTGAATTCTTTTATCAATATCCATAGGACTTACCGTTAGCAGAGCTACCAGAGTATCTTATTGATTGCTTTAACTTGCATGGACTCTTACTTGCACATCGTAAACGACATACACCGTAGGGCAAGATTCCAAGTAGAAACCTTATTAAGACTTTTATGCTGATACAAACATCACAACCAAAAAATTTGGGGATAAGTGACACGTTTCGCATTCAGCAGTCCTCGCCAAATGAATATCGAAGGGTGGATCAGTGGAAGCGAGATATGCCGGAAATACCCGTTCCCAATGCGTCTAGAGATTAACAGCATCCGAAAGATAACGAAATGCCATCACGGCTTCGAGTCAGCTTAAATCAACGTACTTGTTTTTTGGCTCAGGTATTATGACGAGCAGCGCACCAAATTGGTGTGCTTAAACGCTGTCACACTTCGAGATTTTTAACTGACAAATCCTTGTAGATTCAAGGATTTAGAGATAGGAGGCAACCCCACCAGCCACACCCCGGCACACAATGTTCCCGCTGTGGCTGCTGCCTTCCGGCTCTGACCAGGTTCACGGGTAATCGTTGCGGGGGGACCGATGGGGTCACCATAACGACGCCGGCCTCTCGGCAAGCCGCGCCATTGTACCGATCTGATCGGAAGTTACAACCGTTAGTGCGGGATTAAAAAATGAAGAGGTTCAAGCACTTGCCCTAACCGTCCGGATCTCTCCTTCATGCCTGTGCCTGCAGGGCCTCATCTGCCCTGCCGCCCTCTTCCTGGATGACCAGGTGAATGAAGTGCAGCTTGGCGATCACTGCCGGTGGCAGTATGAAGGGGTAGAAATCCGGCTGGCCCATGGCGCGGGACAGTTCGTTGAGCATGCCGGCCAGTTCGATCCAGGCGTTGACGAATGAGAGGAACGCCGCGCCGCCGGGGTGTTCGGGGTCGTAGAGGGTGGTGCGGGGGAACGGCTGGTAATCCAGGTCCATTTCGCGGGCGCTCATGCCGAAGCCCAGGGCGGTGTCGACGGCGTCCATCATGTGCAGGTAATGCGCCCAGGTTTCGGCCCAGTCTTCCCAGGGGTGCATGGTGGCGTAGGCGCTGACGCAGGTGTGTTGCCAATCCGCGCGCGGGCCGTTCTGGTAGTGCTGGTCGAGGGCGTCGGCGTAACTTGCGCGTTCGTCGCCGAACAGGTGGCGAAACGCTGGAAGCCAGTGGCTGTTGGCGATCAGCCGGTCCCAATAGTAATGGCCGACTTCATGGCGAAAGTGGCCGAGCAAGGTGCGGTACGGTTCGCGCATCTGCACGCGGATTTTTTCGCGGTGGGCGTCGTCGGCTTCCTTGATGTCGAGGGTGATCAGGCCGTTGGCATGGCCGGTGGTCGGCGCGTTGCCTTCCAGGTCGATGCCAACGAAGTCGAAGGCCAGGCCGTTGTCTTCGTCGACGCTTTTGGGCACGACCTGCAAACCCAGGCTGATCAGTTGCGCCACCAGCCGGCGTTTGGCGGTCTCGACCTTGCCCCAGCGCTCGGGGTTTTCTGCGATCGACAGGTCGGGAATGGTGCGATTCAGGCTGCACGCCACGCACAGCGCGGCGGTGCTGTGGGCGGGAATCAGCCAGTTGCAGGCGGCCGGGCTGTCGAGGTTGGCGCAGCGGCGGAAAGCGCCGGCGTCGGGGTTGTCGTCCAGCAGCCAAGTGTCGGCGACCGGGCCCGCGTGCAATGAAGACAGGCGGCTTTGTTGCGGTGGGTAGCCGAGCAGCGCCGAGCAGGCCAGGCATTGGCTGTTGCGAAAGAACAACGACTGGCCACACCGGCACTGCCAGACCTTGCTGTTGCGCGAGGATTCGGCCATGAACGGTGCGGCGATGCGCGAACTGAGTTGCTCGAAGAAGCGGTACATGGCGATCTCTCCCGGGGTGACGAAGACTAGATCATTTCGCGCCCGGGATCGTTCCACTTTCTTCGAAGGGCCGCTTCGCAGCCCAGCGGGAGCAAGCGCCCGCATCACAAGAAGTTGTCAGACAGTGATGTTGTGCCGAGCCAGAAAGTCCACGAAGGCGTCTTCGTCCAGAACCTTCAGGCCCAGTTCGCTGGCCTTGGCCAACTTCGAACCGGCACCCGGCCCGGCCACCACGCAATAGGTTTTCGCCGACACTGAACCGGCCACCTTGGCGCCGAGGCTTTCGAGCTTGTCCTTGGCCACGTCGCGGCTCATCCGCTCCAGCGAGCCGGTCAGCACCCAGGTGTGCCCCGCCTCCGGCAAACCTTCGATCACTTTTTTCGCGCTCTGCCAGTGCATGCCGAATTCCTCGAGTTGCTGCTCGATGGCCAGGGCACGCTGGGCGTGGTCGGGGTTATCGAAGAACTCGCGCACGGCCTTGGCCTGCTTCTCGGGCAGCGCCTGGCGCATATCGAGCCAGTCGGCCTTGATCACGCCTTCGAGGGAGCCGAACTTGTCCGCCAGTTTCTGCGCGGCGCCGGGGCCGACGCTGGGCACGTTGAGTTTGTCGAGCAAACCGCCGAGGGTGGTGCTGGCGGCGAACTCCGCGGCCAGGTCGCCTTGGTCCTGCAGTTGCAGGCCGCACTTGTCCGGCGCCAACAGCGCGCCGATCACGTCCTGGTTGTGGCGATCCTCAAAGAAGCTGTGGATCTCGTGCGCCACTTCCAGGCCCACGTCCGGCAGGTACGTCAGCACTTCCGGCAAAGCGCGCTGCACGCGCTCCAGGGACGCCAGGGAGCGCGCCAGCACCTTGGCGGTCTCCTCGCCCACGTCGGGAATGCCCAGGGCGTAGATGAAACGTGCCAGGGTCGGCGTCTTGCTGTGTTCGATGGCGCTGATCAGCTTCTTGCTGGAGACATCGGCAAAGCCTTCCAGGTCGATGATCTGTTCGTACTTGAGCATGTACAGATCCGCCGGCGAGGCGATGAGTTTTTCGTCGACCAATTGCTCGATGGTCTTGTCGCCCAGGCCGTCGATGTCCATCGCCCGGCGCGAGACGAAATGGATGATCGCCTGCTTGAGCTGCGCCCCGCAGGCCAGGCGACCGACGCAGCGGTACACCGCGCCTTCGCTGACGGTTTCCTTGCCCTTGCTGCGCTTGACCAGTTGCGTGCGCTCGACGTGGGAGCCGCACACCGGGCAGCTTTCCGGGATATGCACCGCGCGGGCGTGTTCCGGGCGGCGCTCGGTGACCACCGAGACGACCTGCGGGATCACGTCCCCGGCGCGGCGGATGATCACCGTGTCGCCGATCATCAGGCCCAGGCGCGCCACTTCATCCATGTTGTGCAGGGTGGCGTTGGACACGGTCACACCCGCGACCTTGACCGGTTTCAGCCGCGCCACCGGGGTGACGGCGCCGGTGCGGCCGACCTGGAATTCCACGTCGAGCAGCTCGGTCAACTCTTCCATGGCCGGGAATTTGTGCGCGATCGCCCACCGCGGCTCGCGAGCGCGGAAACCCAGTTCGCGCTGGGAGGCAATGCTGTTGACCTTGAACACCACGCCGTCGATTTCATAGGGCAGGTTGCTACGCCGCTCGCCGATATCACGGTAGTAGTCCAGGCATTCCTGGATGCCCTTGGCCAGTTTCAGCTCATGGCTGATCGGCATGCCCCACTTCTGCAACTGCTGCAAATTGCCGATGTGGGTGTCGCTGATATCCGCCGTCACCTGGCCAATGCCGTAGCAGCAGAACTCCAGCGGGCGGCTGGCGGTGATTTTCGAATCCAGCTGGCGCAGGCTGCCGGCGGCGGCGTTGCGCGGGTTGGCGAAGGTCTTGCCGCCGACTTCCAGTTGCGAGGCGTTCAGGCGCTCGAAACCGGCCTTGGACATGAACACCTCGCCGCGCACTTCCAGGGTCGCCGGCCAGCCGCTGCCGTGCAGCTTCAACGGGATATTGCGCACGGTACGCACATTCACGCTGATGTCTTCGCCGGTGGTGCCGTCGCCCCGGGTGGCGCCGCGCACCAGTTCGCCGTTCAGATACAGCAGGCTGACCGCCAGGCCATCCAACTTCGGCTCGCAGCTGTATTCCACCGCAGCACCGCCGCCAAACAGGTCGCCGGTCGGCAGGTCGAGGCCTTCGGTCACCCGGCGATCGAACTCGAGCATGGTGGTTTCATCGAAGGCGTTGCCCAGGCTGAGCATCGGAATCTCATGCTTGACCTGGGTAAACGCCGACAACGCCGCACCGCCGACCCGCTGCGTCGGCGAATCACGCGTGACCAGCTCCGGATGCTCGGCCTCCAGGGCCTTGAGTTCCTGGAACAAGCGATCGTACTCGGCGTCTGGGATGCTCGGCTCGTCGAGGACGTAATAACGGTAGTCGTGCTGATCCAGTTCAGCGCGCAATTCGAGGATGCGGGTGTGGGCGGCGGTCATGGGTGTTCTCTCATAAAGCAAAAGAGCAGCCGAAGCTGCTCAAATGTTGGTGCGCTTATTCTATCGACAACGCTTGAGGCCAAACCTCAGCGTTTCTGTGTCAGGGCGCGACGCTCGAACTCGACGATGCGCTGACGGTAGTGTTCGATGGTCTGGGCGGTCAGGACGCTGCGCTGATCGTCCTTCAGTTCGCCGTTGAGCTCCTGGGACAGTTTGCGCGCTGCGGCAACCATCACGTCGAAGGCCTGTTTCGGATGACGCGGACCCGGCAGGCCGAGGAAGAAGCTCACGGCCGGGGTGCTGAACAGGTCGATATCGTCCAGGTCGAAGGTGCCCGGCTTGACCGCGTTGGCCATCGAGAACAGCACTTCGCCATTACCGGCCATGCTTTCGTGGCGGTGGAAGATATCCATCTCGCCAAAGCGCAGGCCGCTTTCCAGAATGTTCTGCAACAGTGCCGGGCCCTTGAAGCCAGCGGCGTCGCGGCAGATCACGCTGATCACCAGGACTTCTTCGGCGGCCGGCTGATCGTTCACCGACTGGCGCGGCGCACTCTTGGCCGGGCTCTCGTCAGGGAAATCGTCATCGCGGCTGCTGAAGCTCGGGCCGTCGTCCACGCCCAGGTTCAGGTCGCCCTGATGCGGCTCGGCGGCGGCGGCACTGCCACGTTTGCCACGCTTGGAAGACGGTTCACGGGCTTCGCGCACAGGGGCGCTCATGGACGGCAAGTCATGTTCGTCCAGTTGCGGTTCCTTGTGGGTATCCAGCACACGGGGCGGCCCCAGCAGCTCGGCGCTGCCGTCGTCGTCGGGCAAGTTGGACAGGTTGCGGTCCAGACGGAACTTGAGCTTGCCCTTGCCGCCGCGCATACGGCGCCAGCCATCAAAAAGAATACCGGCAATGACAATAATGCCGATGACGATCAGCCACTCGCGCAGACCGATTTCCATGTAATCCCGTGCCTCTAATAAAAAATGCTGAAAAATAAGGGGTTTAGCACCGTGCAAACCGCTTTAAAACGTGGCGCCAACTCTATGTTCTGACTGACGTTTTGCCCACGCATACGAAAAATTGACATTAAACTAGCACGACCAAAGATAACTTTACACCGTCTGTCAAAATGCCTTGAACAAATATGCCAATTTGCCACTTTCGTCAGACCGGTAAACCGCCCTACATCGCGCTGATAATCTTCGCTGCTGACATGGCTCAGGAATCCACCATCGCCATCGCCTCTTCGACATCCACCGCCACCAATCGCGAACAGCCCGGCTCGTGCATCGTCACCCCCATCAACTGATCCGCCATTTCCATGGCGATCTTGTTGTGGGTGATATAGATGAACTGCACGGTCTGGGACATCTCTTTGACCAGGCGTGCGTAACGTCCAACGTTAGCGTCATCCAGTGGCGCGTCAACTTCATCGAGCATGCAGAACGGCGCCGGGTTCAACTTGAAGATGGCAAACACCAGGGCCAATGCGGTCAGGGCTTTTTCGCCGCCGGACAACAAATGGATGGTGCTGTTCTTCTTGCCCGGAGGCCGCGCCATGATCGTTACCCCTGTATCGAGTAGATCTTCGCCCGTCAGTTCCAAGTAAGCGCTGCCGCCACCGAAAACTTTTGGGAATAACGCCTGTAAACCGCCGTTAATCTGATCAAAGGTATCTTTGAAGCGGTTGCGGGTTTCCTTGTCGATCTTGCGGATCACGTTTTCCAGGGTGTCCAGGGCTTCCACCAGATCGGCGTCCTGAGCATCCAGATAACGTTTACGCTCGGACTGTTGCTGGTATTCGTCGATGGCGGCGAGGTTGATCGCACCGAGTCGCTGGATACGCGCGGCAATCCGCTCAAGTTCTTCTTCGGCGTCTTTCTCGTTGGCCTGGGCGGTCAGGGTGTTGAGCACGCCGTGCAGGTCGTAGCCGTCTTCGAGCAGTTGGTCTTGCAGGGTTTTGCGGCGCACGGTCAGGGCCTGCCATTCCATGCGCTGTTGTTCGAGCTGGCCGCGAATCAGCTGGGATTGCTGCTCGGCCTGGGTGCGGCGTTTTTCCGCGTCGCGCAGTTCGCGGTCGGCGTCTTCCAGGGCGATTTGCGCGGTCTTGAGTTCTTCGTCGACGGTCATGCGCTTGTCGAGCAGTTCTTCGAGCTTGAGCCGCAACTCTTCCAGGGGCGCTTCGCCCTCCTCCAGGTTGAGGCTCAGTTGCTCACGCTTTTCGGTCAGGCGCTCGGACTGCATCTCCAGGCGCTCCAGGGCCTGGCGCGTGGAATCGTGCTGGGCACGCAGGGAGCCGAGGCGCACCGCCAACTGGTGGGCGTGGTCCTTGTGCTGGCGCGCTTCCTGACGGACCCGGTCGAGGCGTTCGCGCAGGCTGTCGCGCTGGGCCAGCAGCAATTCGCGCTGCTCGGTGTCGACGGCCATGCTGTCGAGGGCTTCCTGCAATTGCAGGCGCGCCTCGCCGATCTGTTCGTGTTCGAGGGCGCGCTGCTCGCCCATCTCGGCCACTTCTTCGTCGAGGCGAGTGCGGCGCAGGGTCAGTTGCTCGACCTTGGCCTTGCTCGCCGACAACTGGGCTTTCAATTCGCCCTGCTGGCGCGCTTCGTCCTGCAACAGGCGGCGCAGGTGTTCGCGGCCGGTCTCTTGCTGGCGCTGGGTGGCGCGCAGGGTTTGCAGTTCGGTTTCCAGGCTTTCCAGGGTGGCTTCGCGCTCTTCACGCTCGGCGATCAGCTTGACGATTTCCTGGCCACGGGCCAATACGCCACTTTCCGCCTCACTGGCGCGGCGCACCCGCAGGAAGTGGCGGCCGACCCAATAACCGTCGCGGCTGATCAGGCTTTCGCCGGCGCCCAGTTGACCGCGCTGGGCCAGCGCCTGCTCCAGGGATTCCACCGGTTTGACCTGGCCCAGCCACGGCGCCAGGTCAAGCGCGGCCTCGACTTTATCCAGCAGGCTGCCCGGCACACGCGCGCCATCGGCGGCGGGGCTGAGCAAGCGCAGATCGCCCTGGGCAAAACCGGCCAGGTCGAAGCCGGCAAAATCATCCACCAGCACCGCTTGCAGGTCGGCGCCGAGCACGGTTTCCACCGCCAGTTCCCAACCGGCCTCGACCTTCAAGCCCTCCGCCAGACGCGGGCGTTCGGCCAAGTGCTGGTCACGCAGCCATTCGGCGGTGCCGGTGCCAGGGTCCAACGCGGCCTGCTGCAAGGCTTCGAGGGACGCCAGGCGCCCGTTGAGCCGCTGCAGATCGCCCTGGGCCTGTTGCTGGGCCTGGGTCGCCTGTTGCAGTTGCTGACGCAATTGCTCCAGGCGCTCCACTTGCTGTTCTTCGCTGGCTTCCAGCTCTTCGAGGGTCATTTCGCTTTCGGCGAGTTGCTCGCTCAGCTCCAGGATCGCCGCGTCTTCCGGGTCGGCGGCGAGCAGCACGCGCTCTTCCTGCAAGCGACGCTGGCGCTCGGCCAGGCGCTCCATGCTGGTTTCCAGTTGCTGGATGCGCGACTGCTGCACCTCGGCCTGGCGGCGCGGTTCGGCGGAGCGCAGGTTGAAGGTGTCCCACTGCTCCTGCCAGCCGTGCATGGTGGTCTCGGATTCTTCCAGAGTGGCGGCGGCTTCTTCGGCAGCGGCGCTGGTGATTTCCTGTTCGGGGGTGAGCATGTCCAGCTCTTCGCCGAGGGTCAGCAGCAAGGTGCGGTCGTGGCCGAGGTGGGACTCGGTCTCCAGGCGCGCGCGCTCGGCTTCCTTCAGATCGTCCTGCAACTGGCGCAGACGTTGCTGGCCGTGCTGGATGCTCTGCTCAACCCGGGCGATGTCGCCGCCCACCGAATAGAAGCGGCCCTGCACCAGATTGAAGCGCTCGGACAGGTCATGATGCCCGTCGCGCAGGCGCTCAATGCTGGCGTCGGCGTTGCGTTGTTCGGCCACCAGGGCTTCGAAGCTGATTTCCTGGGTGCCGATGATCGCTTCGCGCTGGCCGACCTGATCGTTCAGCGCCTGCCAGCGCAAGGCCGACAGTTGTGCCTTGAGTTGACGTTCTTCGCCCTTGTATTCCTGATACTTCTCGGCGGCCTGGGCCTGGCGGTGCAGGCGCTCCAACTGGCGCTCCAGCTCTTCGCGCAGGTCGGTCAGGCGGGCGAGGTTTTCATGGGTGCGGCGGATACGGTTTTCGGTCTCGCGACGGCGCTCCTTGTACTTGGAGATGCCGGCGGCTTCTTCGATAAAGTTACGCAGGTCTTCGGGCTTGGCTTCGATCAGCTTGGAGATCATGCCCTGTTCGATGATCGAATAGCTGCGCGGGCCAAGGCCGGTGCCGAGGAAGATATCGGTGATGTCCCGACGGCGACACTTGGTGCCGTTGAGGAAGTAACTGTTCTGGCTGTCGCGCGTCACTTTGCGGCGGATGGAAATTTCCGCGTAGGCCGCGTATTCGCCGACCAGGGTGCCGTCAGAGTTGTCGAACACCAGTTCGATGCTGGCCTGGCTCACCGGCTTGCGGCTGGTGGAGCCGTTGAAGATGACGTCGGTCATCGACTCGCCACGCAGGTTTTTTGCCGAGCTCTCGCCCATCACCCAGCGCACGGCATCGATGATGTTCGACTTGCCGCAGCCATTGGGCCCGACCACCGCCGCCATGTTACTGGGGAAGTTCACCGTGGTCGGGTCGACGAAGGATTTGAACCCCGCCAGTTTGATGCACTTGAGCCGCACGCTTAGGCGTCCGCCAACGCAGCGATCACCAGCGAGCAACTGCGCTGGCCGTAGGCCGACAGCACCAGGCGAATCTGCGGCAGGTCACGGGCGAGCACGGCGGCGAGCAATTGCTCGAACAGCGCGAGGTATTCGCTCATGGAGGCCTTGCGTTGATCCAGGGCCAGGTAATAGGCACGGTTCATCGCCGGCTGCAGGTTCTCGACGGTTTCCTGCAAATACGGGTTGTTGGCGAAGGGGTACGCGGCACGCATCACATTGAAGCTTTCTGCGACGAAGGCGCGGATGTCCTGGCGTTCGAAATTGCTCACCAGGCGCTGCTGGATCTGCACGAACGACGCCATGTCGGCCTGGGTCTGCCAGCCCTGCGCCACCGCATTGCCGAGCAGGATGTACAGCTCGGCCATCAACGTACACAGGCTCTGCACCTTGTGCGCGGTGAGTTCGGTGACGTGAGCGCCACGGCGCGGCAGGATCGCGATCAGGTGGCGACGTTCGAGGATCAGCAAGGCTTCACGCACGGAACCGCGGCTGACGTTGAGTGCCAGCGTAACCTTCTGTTCCTGGATCCGTTCCCCAGGCTTGAGATCGCCGCGAATGATACGTTCGGCGAGGTGGTGAGCGATTTGCTCGGCGAGACTGTCCGGCGCCTTGAACGTCATGTTTTCCCTTCAAAATCTTCTATCGATACAAGCGCGCCAGTGTAGCGCAAATGCCCGCTGATGGCGCTCGGCCCACCTTCAAGAATTTGGCATGAAATAAGCAACGATGAACCGCCAGAAGCCCCCAAAAACGCCGGTTCCAGAAGACTGGACCATAATGGATAGGGTTGTGACCGCATTTTCTTGACCTTTAGGTCAGAAAATCATTGACCGAAAAGTCAGACATGACTAGATTCGGCGCAAAGCGGTTAACAACAATAATGAGTCTGCGAGGCCTTCCGTGATCCAGTTTTTACTTAACCAGGAACTCCGTAGCGAGCACGCCCTGGACCCCAACCTGACCGTGCTCAACTACCTGCGCGAGCATGTGGGCAAACCCGGCACCAAGGAAGGCTGTGCCAGCGGCGATTGCGGCGCCTGCACCGTGGTGGTCGGCGAACTGCACAGCGATGAGCAGGGCGAGCGGATTCGCTATCGCAGCCTGAATGCGTGCCTGACGTTCGTGTCGTCGTTGCACGGTAAACAGTTGATCAGCGTCGAAGACCTCAAGCACCAGGGCCAACTGCACAGCGTGCAACAGGCCATGGTGGAGTGTCACGGTTCGCAATGCGGCTTCTGCACCCCCGGTTTTGTGATGTCGTTGTTCGCCCTGCAAAAAAACAGCGACGCCCCTGACCGCGACAAAGCCCATGAAGCCCTGGCCGGCAACCTGTGCCGCTGCACCGGCTATCGCCCGATCCTCGCCGCCGCCGAACAGGCCTGCTGCAACAAACCCCAGGATCAGTTCGACAGCCGCGAGGCCCAGACCATCGCCCGCCTCAAGGCCATCGCGCCGACGCACACCGCTGAACTCAACAGCGGCGACAAACGCTGCCTGGTGCCGCTGACCGTCGCCGACCTGGCCGACCTCTACGACGCCTACCCCCAGGCCCGCCTGCTGGCCGGTGGCACCGACCTGGCGCTGGAAGTCACGCAGTTCCACCGCACGCTGCCGGTGATGATCTACGTCGGCAATATCGACGAGATGAAGCGCATCGAGACGTTCGACGATCGCCTGGAAATCGGCGCCGCCGCCGCCCTCTCCGATTGCTACACCGCGCTGCGCCACGAATACCCGGACTTCGGCGAACTGCTGCAGCGCTTCGCCTCCCTGCAAATCCGCAACCAGGGCACCCTGGGCGGCAACATCGGCAACGCCTCGCCGATCGGCGATTCGCCGCCGCTGCTGATCGCCCTCGGCGCGCAGATCGTGCTGTGCAAGGGCAACGTCCGTCGCACCCTGGCGCTGGAAGATTACTTCATCGACTACCGCGTCACCGCACGCCAGGACAGCGAGTTCATCGAGAAGATCATCGTGCCCAAGGGCCACACGCGGTTCCGGGCGTACAAGGTATCCAAGCGCCTGGACGACGACATTTCCGCGGTGTGCGCGGCGTTCAACCTGAAGATCGACGACGGTGTGATCAGCGACGCCCGCGTCGCCTTCGGCGGTATGGCCGCCACGCCCAAACGCGCACAGCACTGCGAAACCGTGCTGATCGGCGCGCCCTGGAATGCCGCCACCGTGGAGCACGCCTGCGCCGCCCTGGCCGAGGATTTCACCCCGCTGTCGGACTTTCGCGCCAGCAAGGAATACCGCCTGCTCAGCGCGCAGAACCTGCTGCGCAAATACTTCATCGAGCTGCAAACGCCGCACATCGAAACTCGGGTGACCGCTTATGTCTAACCATCACGCCGTGGCAAAAACCCAGGCCGAACTGGCCGCGCTGTTTGCCCAGGACCTGACCTCCGGCGTCGGCCGCAGCGTCAAGCACGACAGCGCCGCCAAGCACGTATCCGGCGAAGCGCAGTACATCGACGACCGCCTGGAATTCCCCAACCAGTTGCACCTGTATGCGCGCCTGTCCGACCGCGCCCACGCCAAAATCCTCAACATCGATACCGCGCCCTGCTACGCCTTCGACGGCGTGCGTATTGTCATCACCCACGAAGACGTGCCGGGGCTCAAAGACATCGGCCCGCTGCTGCCGGGTGATCCGCTGTTGGCCATCGACACCGTGCAGTTCGTCGGCCAGGTGGTGCTGGCCGTGGCCGCCCGCGACCTGGAAACCGCGCGTAAAGCGGCGCTGGCCGCAGTGATCGAATACGAAGACCTGGAGCCGGTGCTGGACGTGGTCGAGGCCTACCGCAACCAGCATTTCGTGCTGGACAGCCACACCCATCAACGCGGCGATTCGGCGACAGCGCTGGCGGCCGCGAAGCATCGCATCCAGGGCACGCTGCATATCGGCGGCCAGGAACACTTCTACCTGGAAACCCAGATTTCCTCGGTGATGCCCACCGAAGACGGCGGCATGATCGTCTACTGCTCCACGCAAAACCCCACCGAGGTGCAGAAGCTGGTGGCCGAAGTGCTCGACGTGTCGATGAACAAGATCGTCGTCGACATGCGCCGCATGGGCGGTGGTTTCGGCGGCAAGGAGACTCAGGCCGCCAGCCCGGCGTGCCTGTGTGCGGTGGTCGCGCGCCTTACCGGGCAGCCGACCAAGATGCGCCTGCCGCGCGTCGAAGACATGCTGATGACCGGCAAGCGCCACCCCTTCTATATCGAATACGACGTCGGCTTCGATGACAGCGGGCGCTTGCACGGCATCCAGTTGGAGCTGGCGGGTAACTGCGGCTGCTCGCCGGACCTGTCGAACTCGATTGTCGACCGCGCCATGTTCCACGCCGACAACGCGTATTACCTGGGCGACGCCACGGTCAACGGCCATCGCTGCAAGACCAACACCGCGTCCAACACCGCGTACCGCGGCTTTGGCGGCCCGCAAGGGATGGTCGCCATCGAAGAAGTCATGGACGCTATCGCCCGTCATCTGGCCCTCGACCCGTTGGCGGTGCGCAAGGCCAACTATTACGGCAAGACCGAGCGCAACGTCACCCACTACTATCAGACCGTCGAGCACAACCTGCTCGAAGAGATGACTGCCGAGCTTGAGGCCAGCAGCCAATACGCCGAGCGCCGCGAAGCGATCCGCCGCTACAACGCGCACAGCCCGATCCTGAAAAAAGGCCTGGCGCTGACCCCGGTAAAATTCGGCATTTCCTTCACCGCCAGCTTCCTCAACCAGGCCGGCGCGCTGATCCATATCTACACCGATGGCAGCATTCACCTGAACCACGGCGGCACCGAGATGGGCCAGGGCTTGAACACCAAGGTCGCGCAAGTGGTGGCCGAGGTGTTCCAGGTGGACATCGACCGTGTGCAGATCACCGCCACCAACACCGACAAGGTGCCCAACACCTCGCCGACCGCCGCCTCCAGCGGTGCCGACCTGAACGGCAAGGCCGCGCAGAACGCCGCTGAAACCATCAAGCAACGCCTGGTGGAATTTGCTGCGCGCCACTACGCGGTGAGCGAAGCGGACGTGGCATTCCACAACGGCCATGTGCGCGTGCGCGAGCAGATCCTGAGCTTTGAAAGCCTGATCCAGCAGGCGTATTTCGCCCAGGTGTCGTTGTCGAGCACCGGCTTCTACAAGACCCCGAAAATCTTCTACGACCGCAGCCAGGCGCGCGGTCGGCCGTTCTACTACTTCGCGTTCGGCGCGGCCTGCTGCGAAGTGATCGTCGACACCCTGACCGGCGAATACAAGATGCTGCGCACCGACATCCTCCACGACGTCGGCGCTTCGCTGAACCCGGCCATCGACACTGGCCAGGTCGAAGGCGGCTTTATCCAGGGCATGGGCTGGCTGACCATGGAAGAGCTGGTGTGGAACGACAAGGGCAAGCTGATGACAAACGGCCCGGCCAGCTACAAGATCCCGGCCGTGGCCGACATGCCCTTGGATTTGCGCGTGAAACTGGTGGAAAACCGTAAGAACCCGGAAGACACGGTGTTCCATTCCAAGGCCGTGGGTGAGCCGCCGTTCATGCTCGGGATTGCCTCGTGGTGCGCGATCAAGGATGCGGTGGCGAGCCTGGGTGACTATCGCCACCAGCCGAACATCGATGCGCCGGCGACGCCTGAGCGGGTGTTGTGGGGCTGTGAGCAGATGCGGCAGTTGGCTGCTGCGAAGGCGGTTGAGGCTGAAACCGAGATGGCTTCGCTGTAAATCGAGGTGCTGCCATCGGGGGCAAGCCCCCTCCCACATTTTTCACCTGTGAATACATTCAAGTATGGGAAGGGGCTTGCCCCTCCCACATTTTTGATCTGTGAATACATTCAAGTGTGGGAGGGGGCTTGCCCCCGATGACGGTAGAACTGACAACAGAAATGTTGAGGTAGACATGAACAACTGGATCAGCGCCCTCGCCAACCTGCAAAACCAGGGCGAACCCTGCGTGCTGGTGACCATCATCGAAGAGCTCGGCTCCACGCCGCGCAATGCCGGTTCGAAGATGGTCATCAGTGCCGCACACACGTTCGACACCATCGGCGGCGGGCACCTGGAATACAAAGCGATGCAGATCGCCCGCGACATGCTCGCCCGCGGCCAGCAACACACCCATCTGGAGCGCTTCAGCCTCGGCGCGAGCCTGGGCCAGTGCTGCGGCGGCGCGACCGTGCTGCTGTTCGAACCCATGGGTCAGGTGCAGGCACAGATCGCCGTATTTGGCGCCGGCCACGTCGGCCGCGCCCTGGTGCCGTTGCTGGCGAGCCTGCCGTGCCGGGTGCGCTGGATCGATTCGCGCGAGCAGGAGTTCCCGGAACACATCCCACAAGGCGTGCGCAAAATCGTCAGCGAAGAACCGGTCGACGAAATTGCCGACCTGCCCGCGGGCAGTTACTGCATCGTGATGACCCACAATCACGCGCTGGACCTGGAACTCAGCGCCGCCCTGCTCAAGCGCAATGACTTTGCCTACTTCGGTCTGATCGGTTCGAAGACCAAGCGCGTCAAATTCGAACACCGCCTGCGGGATCGCGGCATCGACGCCGCACAACTGCAACGCATGCGCTGCCCCATGGGCCTTAGCGAAGTGAAGGGCAAATTGCCGGTGGAAATCGCCATCTCCATCGCCGGCGAAATCATCGCCACCTATAACGCCCATTTCGGCCAGCACACCGCGAGCGCCGAACCCATTGCCCAACTGCTGCCGGCTTCGCGTCGCAGCCAAGCTATTTAAATTGAGATCACCATGCCTTCGACTCGCAAAGCCTACCGCGCCGCCATCCTGCACAGCCTCGCCGACCCCGCCGAAGTGGGGATCGAGGCGTCCTATGAGTATTTCGAAGACGGCCTGCTGGTCATCGACAACGGCCGGATCAGCGCCCTGGGCCACGCCCACGACCTGCTGCCGCACCTGCCCGCCGAGGTCGAAATCACCCACTACCAGGACGCGCTGATCACCCCCGGGCTGATCGATACGCATATCCACCTGCCGCAAACCGGCATGGTCGGCGCTTATGGCGAACAGCTACTGGACTGGCTCAACACCTACACCTTCCCCTGCGAACGCCAGTTCGCCGACAAGGCCCATGCCGAGGACGTCGCGGAGATTTTCATCAAGGAACTGCTGCGCAACGGCACCACCACCGCGCTGGTGTTCGGCAGCGTGCATCCGCAATCGGTGCAGGCATTCTTCGAGGCCGCCGAAAAACTCGACCTGCGCATGATCGCCGGCAAGGTGATGATGGACCGCAACGCCCCCGACTACCTGACCGACACCGCCGAATCCGGCTACCAGGAGAGCAAGGCGCTGATCGAACGCTGGCACGGCAAGGGCCGCCTGCACTATGCGGTGACGCCGCGCTTCGCACCCACCAGCACGCCGCAGCAATTGGCGCTGGCCGGGCAACTGCTGGGCGAATACCCCGACCTGTACATGCAGACGCACATCAGTGAGAACAAGCAGGAAGTCGAGTGGGTCAACGAGCTGTTCCCCGAGCGCAACGGCTACCTGGATGTGTACGACCACTACCAGCTATTGGGCGAACGCTCGGTGTTTGCCCACGGCGTGCATCTGTGCGATGACGAATGCGCGCGGTTGGCGCAGACCGGCTCGGCAGTCGCATTCTGCCCGACCTCGAACCTGTTCCTCGGCAGCGGGCTGTTCAACCTGCCGATGGCCGAGAAGCACAAACTCAACGTGGGCCTGGGCACTGACGTCGGCGGCGGCACCAGCTTCTCGTTGCTGCAGACGTTGAACGAAGCCTACAAGGTCATGCAACTGCAAGGCGCGCGACTGAGCCCGTTCAAGTCGCTGTACCTGGCCACCCTGGGCGGTGCGCGGGCGTTGCGGTTGGAGGACAAGATCGGCACGTTGCAGCCGGGTACCGATGCGGACTTCCTGGTGCTGGATTACAACGCCACGCCACTGCTCAGCTATCGCATGAAGCAGGCCAAGGACATTGCCGAGAGGTTGTTTGTATTGATGACGTTGGGGGATGACCGGGCGGTGTTGCAGACCTATGCGGCCGGTAATCTGGTTCACCAACGCTAATTTCAGATATGCCACAAACCCAAATGTGGGAGGGGGCTTGCCCCCGATTGCAGTGGTTCAGTCAAAGCATCCAGTGACTGATACACCGCCATCGGGGGCAAGCCCCCTCCCACATTTTTGATCGGGCTTAGAGTTTGACCGACGAACGCCCCGGCTTCTTGCTCTGCAACAAATGCGAGAACACCGCATGCAAATCATCCGACGCGCTTTCCTCGTCGAGGTTGAGCTTGCTGTCGATATGATCCATGTGATGCATCATCAAATTCACTGCCAGCGCCGCGTCCCGGGCTTCGATCGCATCGATCAACTGGCTGTGTTCATCGTAGGAACAGTGCGAGCGGTTGCCGCTTTCGTACTGCGCGATGATCAATGAGGTCTGGGACACCAGGCTGCGCTGGAAGCTGATCAGCGGCGCGTTTTTTGCCGCTTCGGCCAGCTTCAGATGGAACTCGCCGGAAAGGCGGATACCGGCACCGCGATCGCCGCGGGAGAAGCTGTCGCGTTCGTCGTTGACCATCTGCCGCAGCTCGGCCAACTGCTCCGCCGTGGCGTGCTGCACCGCCAGTTCCGTGATCGCCCGCTCGACCAGGCGCCGGGCCAGGAACACCTGGCGCGCTTCTTCGACACTCGGGCTGGCCACCACCGCGCCGCGATTGGGCCGCAGCAGTACCACGCCTTCATGGGCCAGGCGCGACAGCGCGCGGCGAATGATGGTGCGGCTCACGCCAAAGATTTCGCCGAGTGCCTCTTCGCTCAATTTGGTACCGGGTGCCAGGCGTTGTTCGAGAATCGCCTCGAAGATATGCGCGTAGACGATATCGTCCTGGGTTCCGCTGCGGCCGGTCTTGCTGGCTCGCGGTTGTTTCTTGAGAGGTTGCAACTGTTCGTTCATGGGCACTCGGATCGGGAGAACGGCGGCGAATTAACGGTAATACGGCAACAAAGAGGCGCTGGCAAGTATCAGCTAAAATCAGCGCACATTGTACACAACCCCATGCGCCAACACACTGTACGGCTGTTTGCGAGCCCGGCTGTACTGCAATGAGTCGTTACGTTTGAGTTTAGGCTTGAATCTGCGCCTTCACTGGCAAACTCCCAGGTAAAAGGAACACCTCGCCATGACCGACGCCACCCAAGCGCCCTTGCGCCCACTGGCCGACACTTCTCCCTCGGCCATCGTCGCCGGTTTCATCGCCATGATGACCGGCTATACCAGCTCCCTGGTGCTCATGTTCCAGGCCGGCCAAGCCGCCGGTTTGACCAGTGCGCAGATTTCCTCGTGGATCTGGGCGATTTCCATCGGCATGGCGGTGTGCAGCATCGGCCTGTCCCTGCGCTACCGCACACCGATCACCATTGCCTGGTCGACACCCGGCGCAGCGCTGTTGATCACCAGCCTCGGCGGCGTCAGTTACGGCGAAGCCATCGGCGCCTACATCACCTGCGCGGTGCTGGTGACGCTCTGCGGGCTGACCGGCAGCTTCGAAAAACTGGTCAGACGCATCCCGGCGTCGCTGGCGGCGGCGTTGCTGGCGGGGATTCTGTTCAAGATCGGCAGCGAGATTTTCGTCGCCGCGCAGCATCGCACCGGCCTGGTTCTGGGGATGTTTTTCACCTACCTGCTCATCAAACGCCTGTCGCCGCGGTATGCGGTGCTCGCCGCGCTGGTGATCGGCAGCGTGCTGTCCGGGCTGATGGGGCTCCTGGATTTCAGCGGTTTTCACCTGGAAGTGGCAACGCCGGTCTGGACCACGCCGCACTTCTCGCTGGCGGCGACCATCAGCATCGGCATCCCACTGTTCGTGGTGGCGATGACCTCGCAGAACATGCCGGGCGTCGCAGTGTTGCGCGCCGACGGCTATAACGTGCCAGCGTCGCCGCTGATCACCGCCACCGGCCTGGCCTCGCTGGTGTTGGCGCCGTTCGGCTCCCACGGCATCAACCTGGCGGCGATCAGTGCGGCGATCTGCACCGGGCCCCACGCCCATGAAGACCGTAACAAGCGCTACACGGCGGCAGTCTGGTGTGGCGTGTTCTACGGCATTGCCGGGGTGTTCGGCGCCACATTGGCGGCCTTGTTCGCAGCGCTGCCCAAGGAACTGGTGCTGTCGATTGCGGCGTTGGCGTTGTTTGGCTCGATCATCAATGGCTTGAGCATCGCCATGAATGAGCCGAAGGAACGGGAAGCGGCGCTGATCACCTTTATGGTCACCGCGTCAGGCTTGACGTTGTTTTCCATCGGGTCGGCGTTCTGGGGGATCGTGGCGGGGGTGTTGACGCTGCTGATTCTGAACTGGCGCAAGGCATAAAAAAACGGCGACCCTCAGGTCGCCGTTTTGTTTAGTATCACTTAGCCGCGTTGATCGGCTTTTCCGGATACCACACGTCCATCAACGGGCTGACTTCAGCCTTGGTCAGCTCGGAACGGGTTTTCAGCCAGGCGTCAACGGCAGCACGCTGCGCTTCGGAGACCGAGCCACGCTTCTGCAGGCAAACCAGACCGTAGTCATCGCCGCCGACATAGCCCAGACCGTTGGCTTCCATGGCTTCTTTGATGAATGCTTCGAGGAAAGCGTCGATAGCTTCTTCACTCAGGCCTTCGTTGAAGTCCAGGTTCAGTTCGAAACCCAGCTCTTGAAATTCATCAACGCACAGTTTTTTGCGCAGACGCTGGGAACGGTTAGTCGCCATTGGAACAATCCTCATAAGTAATAACGGGCGGCACTTTAGCAGCTTAAGGCAGCGATTGCCCGACTCTCTGGGACAGGCGGCGAAATGCCTGGAAAAAAAACCCCGATTAGCAGCTATCGTTCAGCTACAAGTGGTTCCAGCTTGGGGCATAATGCCGACACTTTCATGACTACTGAGGGATTTTCTTACATACCCCTCGCCTTTTTCACCCTCCTCAGCAGTAGGGTTTTATTCCTTATGATCAAATCTTTGCGTCCATTGCTCCTTGCCGGCGTTCTCCTGCCGCTGGCTTTTTCCGCCACCGCCGCCCCGATCAATAACACCCTGCCACCCAACGTCGCACAGGCCCTGCAGAAGGCCAAGTTGCAGAACACCGCATTGTCCCTGGTGATGCTGCCGTTGAACGGCCCCGGCACCCCCACCGTCTTCAATGCCGACGTCTCGGTGAACCCGGCCTCCACCATGAAGCTGGTCACCACCTACGCAGCCCTGGAAATGCTCGGCCCCAACCACCAGTGGAAGACCGAGTTCTACACCGACGGCACCCTCAGCGGTGGTGTATTGCGCGGCAACCTGTACCTCAAGGGCGGCGGCGATCCCAAGCTGAACATGGAAAAACTCTGGCTGCTGATGCGCGACCTGCGGGCCAATGGCGTGCAGCAAGTCACCGGCGATCTGGTGCTGGACCGTGGCTTCTTTATTCCGCCGCAACTGCCGGAGTTCAATGACGACGGCAATGACGAGAACAAACCGTTCCTGGTCAAGCCCGATGCCTTGCTGGTCAACCTCAAGGCCCTGCGCTTCGTGACCCGCAACGATTCCGGACGCGTGATCGTGTCGGTCGAGCCGCCGATCGCCAGCATTCGCATCGACAATCAGGTCAAGGCGTCCAACGCCAAGCAATGTACCGGCGACGTGCGCTACAACCCGGTGACGGCGGCGGATGGCAGCATCACCGTGACCGTCAGCGGCCAGTTGGGCGATGGCTGCAGCTCGCAGACCTACTTGTCGTTGCTCGACCACGCCACGTACACCGCCGGCGCCGTGCGGGCGATCTGGCAGGAATTGGGCGGCACCATCCAGGGCCGTGACATCCAGGCACCGGTGCCCAAGGACGCCAAGGTACTGGCGCGGGCCTTCTCGCCGGACCTGGCGGAAATCATCCGCGACATCAACAAATACAGTAACAACACCATGGCCCAGCAGTTGTTCCTGAGCCTGGGCGCGCAGTTCCGCAACGACGCCGACGGCGACGATGCCAAGGCCGCGCAACGCGTGGTACGCCAGTGGCTGGCGAAAAAAGGCATCACCTCACCGCACCTGGTGATGGAGAACGGTTCGGGCCTGTCCCGTGCCGAACGCGTCAGCGCGCGTGAGATGGCGGCCATGTTGCAAGCCGCGTGGAGAAGCCCCTACGCCGCGGAATACATCAGCTCGATGCCAATCGCCGGCACCGACGGCACCATGCGTAAACGCCTGAAGACCACCGCCATGCGCGGTGAAGCCCACGTCAAGACCGGCACCTTGAACACCGTGCGCGCCATCGCCGGGTTCAGCCGCGACAACAACGGCAATACCTGGGTGGTGGTGGCGATCCTCAACGATCCGAAGCCCTGGGGTGCGTCGTCGGTGCTCGACCAGGTGCTGCTGGACCTGTACCGCCAGCCGAAGCTGGCGGCAGCGGCGCCAGTCCTCTAGACACCGCCACAACCTGTGGGCAAGCCCGCGCCCACAGGTTGTGTACGACGTCGACATTCACACCGGCAAGCGTTCCGCTTCGACCCGATCCCTGCCCGCCTGCTTGGCCACGTACACCGCCGAATCCGCGCGCAGCAGTAACCCGTCGATCCCCTCATCGACCCGCCAACTGGCCACCCCGAAGCTGGCGGTGACGACTCCCACCGTCCCCATCGGCGCATCGCGCAGCGCCCGCCAAAGCTCCATCGCCAAACCGTAGGCCTGGGCGCCGTCGGTGTTGGGGCACAACACCATGAACTCCTCGCCACCCAGGCGACAGAACACATCGGTGCGGCGCAAGCGCTGGCTGATGCGCTTGCACAGTTCCTGCAACACCGCGTCGCCGACTGCATGGCCGTACTGGTCGTTGATACGCTTGAAGTGATCGATATCCAGCATGATCACCGACAACGCCCCCGAGGTGCGATTGAGGCGGACCATCTCAGCCTTGAGACGATCCTGGAAATACCGACGGTTATGGATCCCGGTGAGGGCATCGGTGATGGACAGCGCGCGCAGTTCTTCTTCCACGCGCTTGAGATCGGAAATGTCCGACACATAGCCATGCCACAGCGTACCGCCGCCCGGCAGTTCTTCCGGCGTGGCCTCACCGCGAATCCAGCGCAGGCCCCGTTGCGGCAGTTGCACGCGGTACTCTTCGCGCCAGTGGCTCAATTGCAGCGCGGATAAGCGGATCGACGCACGCACCCGCTCGACGTCCAGCGGGTGGATGCGCTCCAAGACCTGCGTTGCATCCCGTTGCAGCACCCCTGTGTCGATCTCATAGATATCGCGCATGCCATCGCTGGCGTAGACAAACCGCCACTTGTCCTGGGGTTCCAGAGTGAATTGGAAGATCCCGCCCGGGACATGGGCGCTGAGCTTTTTCAGCAGACGGTCGCGCACGGCCAGGGCCTCATAGGCGCGTTTTTGCTCGGTGACATCCAGGTACATCGCCAGGTGCCCGACCCATAAGCCATGGTCATCCAGCAACACGGTGCCCAACATATTCACCGTCAAACGGCTGCCATCCTCACGCACCAAGGTCCACTCACGCGCCTCGTGCGGGCTGCCCGGGCTCTCCACCAGCATCGCCTGGCTCGGCGGGATTCGCCGGCCCAACGCAATGCTCAGACTCGCCGCACGCACATCCAGCTCCGCCGCCACATGCAGGCTCTCCAGGGTCGAGCGGCCGAGTATGTGCTCGGCCTTGAACCCCAGCATCTGCTCGGCACCGGCGTTGAAGGTGTTGATCACGCCGTGCAAGTCGGTGGCAATGATCGCAACCTGCGTCGCGGCGTTCAGCACACTGCGTAACTGGCCATGGGCGCCGCGCAGTTCCTGCTCGCGCAGGCGTAGCTGCACGGTACGCTGCTCCACCAGTTTCAAGGCGCGCTGACGCTGGCTGACCAACATATAGAGCAAGACACTGAGCAACAGGCTGAAGAGCCCGCCCACGGCCAGGATCGGGACCAACGACGAGCCGTTGCCCTGTTCGAACACCTGGCTGGGGCGCAGGTTCAGGGCGTAGACATGATCGCCGAGGGTGAGGCGGCGCGCGGCGACCAGATCGCTGTCGGCCAGGGCATTGCTGGATTCGTACAACAGGCGCCCTTGCTGGTCGGAAGTGTCGACGATCTGCGTCACCAGATTATCGCGGTCCGACTTGGGCAAGCCGTCGGCCATCAACTGGCGCATGCTGATCACGGCCATCACAAAACCGTAGGGTTCTGTTCCGCCCGGGGAGACGACCGGCGCGACCAATAACACGCCGGTGGCATAGGCCGGTTCCACCCCCACCAACTGCATGGGCTGGGACACGGCCAGCTTGCCGCTCGCTTGTGCGCGCTCCAGGGTCGAGCGCCGCAGCGGCTGGGCCAGCAGGTCAAAGCCCAGCGGCGAACCGAGCAGGCTTCGGGTCTGGCTGTACAGGACCGGCACGTATTCATCGCGCTCCACCGCCGGGGCCAACTCACCGTGTGAATTCAGTTCCCGTATGCTGAACGGCAGACCACGCTGGCGCGATACGTCCTGTTCAAACTGAGCGCGCTGATCACGCATAACCCGCGGCGCCCAGGCATAGGCCCGGGAACGCAGCAGCAAAGGCTGGGCGAAACCGTCGAACTCGTCGCGGGACACATCATTGGAATTGACGAAGAAGCGTTGCAGGCTGGTCAGGCGTTGCTCCTGGTCCTCGAAACGCTCCTGCAGACGGGTGAATCGCTCATTGACCAACAGCTGGAAACGCTGGCGCCCCTGCTGTTGATAGAGGTCGGATGTCGCCCAGGCGACGATGATCGTCAAGGCGCTACCGCCCAGAAACACCACCAATGCCATCAACCAAGCCGATACCTGCTCATTGATAAAACCTAGGATCTTCGGGCGAACGGCTTGCAACGGCATAGGCAACACTCACAACGCCAGCGTGTGGGGGGATCACTTTGGCCGGACATTTAGTTATAGCGAGCGGCCCTCCGTTTGACCAGCGTAAAAAAGCCGCAAGACCGGATAATTCCAGGCTTGCGGCTGATGGGTGGAGCAATCAGCGAGCAGTGATTTTCCAGGCCCGATGGATCTTCGCGTTACGCGCAAAATCCGGGTCGAGGGTCTTGTCGCTGATCTCCTCGACCGCGTAGCGTTCGCTGAGGTTGTCCTCAAGCACGAACTTGCGGAAGTTGTTCGAGAAGTACAGCACGCCGCCCGGTGCCAGGCGCGCCATGGCGAGGTCGAGCAGTTGCACGTGGTCGCGCTGCACGTCGAAGATCCCTTCCATGCGCTTGGAGTTGGAGAAGGTCGGCGGGTCGATGAAGATCAGGTCGAACTCATCGCGACTGGCTTCCAGCCACGCCATCACATCACCCTGCTCCAGGCGGTTCTTGTCGGAGAAACCGTTGAGGGAGAAGTTGCGGCGCGCCCAGTCCAGGTAGGTCTTGGACAGGTCGACGCTGGTCGTGGTGCGCGCGCCACCCTTGGCCGCATGCACGCTGGCGGTGGCGGTGTAGCAATACAGGTTGAGGAAACGCTTGCCGGCCGCCTCTTTCTGGATACGCATACGCATCGGCCGGTGGTCGAGGAACAGGCCGGTGTCGAGGTAGTCGGTGAGGTTGACCAGCAGCTTCACGCCGCCTTCGCTGACCTCGGTGAACTTGCCCTGGGCGCTCTGGCGTTCGTACTGCTTGGTGCCGCTCTGACGCTCGCGGCGCTTGACCACCACGCGGCTCTTGTCGATGTTCAGCGCCTGGGGAATGGCCGCCAATGCGTCGAACATGCGCGCGGAGGCTTTTTCCGGGTCGATGGATTTCGGCGCGGCGTATTCCTGCACGTGGACCCAATCGTGATACAGGTCGATGGCCATGGAATATTCCGGCATGTCGGCATCGTAGACGCGGTAGCAATCCACGCCCTCACGCTTGGCCCACTTGCCCAGTTGCTTGAGGTTCTTTTGCAGGCGGTTGGCAAACATCTGCCCGCCTTCGCTCAGGCGCGCCTGTTCGACCACGGGGGCCGGCGCCGGTGCAGGTTTGATCGGGTTGCCGTTCTTGTTGTACTGACGCTCTTGCGGCTCGGTCGGGGCCTGGTCGTAGGCGGCTTGTTCACGTTCGGCCTGGCGCTGCTCCGGGGTGCGGCGCTCGCCGGTGACGAACTGGTCCGGGTTGACCTTGATCAGCAGCAATTTGCACGGCAAGGCGCCGTTCCAGAACGAATACTGCTTGTGACTGCGGATGCCCATGCGCTTGCCCAGGTCCGGCGCGCCGGTGAATACCGCCGCCTCCCAGCCCATGCACGCCTGGCGCAGACGCTCGCCGAGGTTCTGGTAGAGGTACAACAGGCTCGCTTCGTCGCCCAGGCGCTCGCCGTAGGGCGGGTTGCAGATCACCAGGCCTTTCTGGTTCTGGTCCGGACGCGGCTCGAACGTGCCGACTTCGCCCTGGTACACCTTGATCCAATGGCTGAGACCGGCACGCTCGATGTTGTTGCGAGCAGGCTGGATCAAGCGCGGATCGGCTTCGTAGCCACGAATCCACAACGGCGGCTTGTTCATGCCGATGGCAGCGCGCTCGCTGGCCTCGGTGTGAAGTTTCTTCCACAACGCCGGGACGTGACCGAGCCAGGTGGTGAAACCCCACAGTTCGCGATTGAGGTTGGGCGCCATATCGGCGGCGATCATCGCGCCTTCCACCAGGAAGGTGCCGACGCCGCACATCGGGTCGGTCAACGCGCCGCCTTCCGCGGCGATGCGCGGCCAGCCGGCACGGATCAGGATGGCTGCAGCGAGGTTTTCCTTCAACGGTGCGGCGCCCTGCTGCAGGCGGTAACCGCGCTGGTGCAGGCTGTGGCCGGACAGGTCGAGGGAGAGGATCGCTTCGCCACGGTCCAGGCGCAGGTGGATGCGCAGGTCCGGGTTGATCTTGTCGATGGACGGACGCTCGCCGGTCGGGGTGCGCAGCTTGTCGACAATCGCATCCTTGACCTTCAGCGCGCCGAAGTGGGTGTTGTCGATGCCCGAGCCGTGACCGCTGAACTCCACCGCCAGGCTGCCGTCCGGGACCATGTGATCGGCCCAGTCGATATCCAGCACGCCATGGTAGAGGTCTTCGGCGTCCTTCATCGGGAAGCGCTTGAGGACCAGCAACACGCGGTTGGCCAGGCGCGACCAGAGGCACAGGCGGTAGGCGGTTTCCATGTCGGCCATGCCGCGCACGGCCGAGGTGTGCTCGCGGGCTTCCTCAAGGCCAAGCCCGACGGCTTCCTCGATCAGCAGGCCTTCGAGGCCCTTGGGGCAGGTGAGGAAGAGTTCAAAACGGTCCGACATGGGCAATCCAGGCTTTTCAGCAATAAATGAACGGGCGACGCATCGCCGGCTCGGTTTTCAATCAAGCACTTTTCTTGAAGAGTGCCCGCGTGGCACGAATGTGCCGTCCCACCCCGTCTGGCGGGCCTGTGGGCCTTGATTGACGGGGCAGAGAGATAAGTGATGCAACAAAAAGAAATATTCAGACCCTTCGTCGAATAATAACCGACTGCAACGGGCGGGCTTTTTCAGCAAGGGATTAAGCCATTCTCTTCGTAAGGCACATCATAGCCGGCTTTGCCCAATAAAAGGGGCGAAAAGCCATCCCAGCTTATGGCTATAACATCGTTATTGTTACGTGCTTATGACAAAACGATCATTGAATCCATGTGACCTATTGGTTAGAACTCAACACAGGTCAGCGCCACAACGACGCTGGCACATTGGCTCGCCACGCCGGCAGCGGGCCGCACCAACGGCAGAAAAACTCTGCCCGGCCTCAGACGAGGCCGAAGGATATCAAGACAGTCAACAAGTGAGGGAAACACCCTATGAGAAGACTTAAGCGTGATCCGTTGGAAAGAGCATTTTTACGCGGATATCAATACGGCGTTCATGGCAAATCCCGTGAGCTTTGCCCATTTACTCTACCGTCGGTACGCCAAGCCTGGATCAACGGCTGGCGAGAAGGACGCGGCGACAACTGGGACGGTATGACAGGCACTGCGGGCATCCACAGACTCAACGAACTTCACGCGGTCGGCTAATCAAGGGCATTCAATTCCGACACCAGCACGAATATAGCTAACGACTTAACCACGCACGCCCTATCCAGGCGGCGGGCTTCGGCCCAGGGGCTCCTCTTGAGGAGCCCTTTTTATTGGACGTGTTCAGGCCTTTTTGGGCAATGCCGCGATCGCGTCCACCGCCTCGCGAATCAGCGCCGGGCCCTTGTAGATAAAGCCGGAATACAGCTGCACCAGGCTCGCACCAGCGGCGATCTTCTCGGCCGCGTGCTTGCCTTCGGTGATACCGCCGACCGCGATGATCGGCAAACGCCCGGCCAGCTCGGCGGCCAGCACCTTGACGATGTGCGTGCTTTTGTCACGCACCGGAGCGCCCGACAAGCCGCCCGTTTCGTCGCCATGGGCCAGGCCTTCAACACCGACACGGCTGAGGGTGGTGTTGGTGGCAATCACCGCATCCATGCCTGACTCCACCAGGGCCTGGGCGACCAGCACGGTTTCTTCATCCGTCATGTCCGGAGCGATCTTGATCGCCAACGGCACACGCTTGCCATGGCGCACGGCGAGGTCTTCCTGGCGCAGGCGCAAGGCTTCGAGCAATTGCTTGAGGGAATCACCGAACTGCAGGCTGCGCAGACCCGGGGTGTTGGGCGAGCTGACGTTCACCGTGACGTAGCTGGCGTGGGCGTAGACCTTGTCCAGGCAGATCAGGTAGTCATCCACCGCGCGCTCCACCGGCGTGTCGAAATTCTTGCCGATATTGATCCCGAGGACGCCCTTGTACTTCGCCGCCTGGACCCGCGACAGCAGGTGATCGACACCGAGGTTGTTGAAGCCCATGCGGTTGATGATCGCCTCGGCCTCCGGCAGGCGAAAGATGCGCGGCTTGGGGTTGCCTGGTTGAGGGCGCGGGGTCACGGTGCCGATTTCGACGAAACCAAAACCCAACTGCGCAAAGCCATCGATGGCCGTACCGTTCTTGTCCAGGCCGGCAGCCAGCCCGACTGGGTTGGGAAAGTCGAGCCCCATCACCGAAACCGGCATTTTCGCCGGCGCCTTGCATACCAGGCCATTGAGCCCCAGGCGGCCACCGGCACCGATCAGGTCCAGGGACAGATCATGGGAAGTCTCCGGGGAGAGTTTGAACAACAGCTGGCGGGCCAGGGTATACATGGGCGGGCTAGACTCGGATGGCGGCGATAAGTGGCGGCGATTATAGCCGGGCTGGCGGCCTGCGTGCGAGGCGTGCCGCCCAATCGTCAGTAGCGATGCGCGACCAACGCTTCGTAACGGGCCCAGACCTTCTGTGCGTACTGCAAGCGCAACGCCTCACGCTGTGGACCAGGCCCCGGGCCTGCGTTGTAGGCGCCGATGGCCGTCCAGTTATAGCCGAAGCGCTGAACGAACTCGGCAAGAATCGAGGCCCCGACCTCTACTGACAGGCACGGCTCACTCAACAGCCGGTCTTCGGTGATGCCTCGTTTGAGCAAGCGGGGCAAGTGAATGCTGTTGATCTGCATCAGACCGATATCGCGGGTGCCGTTGCGATTGTTGTAATTCATCGCGCCCGCACGGTAACCCGACTCTACGGCGGCAATGGCCTGCAGCAATTCCGGCTCAAGATCGTAGCGACTGGCCACCTCATCCCAACAATACGCCAGCGCCTTATTGCTGCCCATCAGCACCACCAGCAACAGGCCCTTGCGCCACGCATTGCGCATCCCGGGGCTACCTGCCACAGGCCGAACAAACATCGATGGGCTGCAACGAGGCGCGCTCGGCTGGCCGCACCGGGCATGTAAAGCGATAGCCCCTGCCATAGATCGTCTTGATAAACCCTTTGTCGGCGCGCAGATGTTTACGCAACGAATAAATGCAGCGCGTCAGCGACTCCTCCGACACCTCTCCCTGGCGCCAAGCCATTTCAAGCAAACAGTCTTTGGTCATCAGCGCACCACCGGACACCAACAACAAGCGCAGCACTTGCCATTCCTTGGGCGGCAACTGGATATCCACGCCCTCGCCGGTCAAGCGTCCATCGCCATGCAGGGTCCAGCGGCCAAAGACCAGGGAAATCGTCATCCCTCCATCATTCACCACGGCCATACACACCTCTGCATCCAACCACTGACATTGAAATCCTGATTTCCAGAAATGGCGCATACGCCGACCGCACGACTATAAAAAAGGCCTCCCCGAGCCACCCTAGGAGAAAGCCCATATCAGCAGGGCTTTCCGGAAGCGCCTTGTAAGAAATCTCACTGGAACTGATAACTAAGGCGATACCCACTCCTGGTAGACCTCAAGCAGCTCAACCCCCAGGCGGTCTTCCAACTGCACCAATTCGCCCAGAGCCAGTAACTGGCCGTTGACGCGCACTTCCACGCAATGGATGACCTCCGGTGCCAGCGGCAGCACTTTCCCCGGTGCAAACAACGCCAGCCGCTTGCGCGTGATCAGTTGTTCCTGCAAAAGAATTTCCAGATGCATGACGAGCGCCTACCTCATTGATCGACATCGCGAATCGACCGCACAAACGCACGTTGCACCCGTTCGTATTGCGGCTGAGTCAGCGGTGGCGGCCCGACGGTGCCATCCAGGGTCTTGAGCTCGTTGCCCACGGCCCGGGCCTGAATCACAAACAGCCGTACTTCGGCACGCTGGCCACGCGCAGTGGCACGCCCCTGCGCATCAACATCCCGGCGAAACCCGCCCAACCACAGGCGTTTCCCCTGCGGCATCCGAACGACACTGCTGACGCTGACCCTCCCGACCGCGGTCATTTTCTGACGCCGCCCCGCCTCGCCCATCTGGCGGTCATCCTCAAGGCTCAGCAGCATCTCGATCTCGTTCGCCTCGGCAAACCGCGGCAACGCGCTGACCTGGGTGCCATAGCGTATGGGTTTCCAGTCGGTGCGAGCGACGGCGGGCCCCGGCACGTAGAGTGTGTGGTTATCCTGGAACACCGCAGGAACGTTCTCCTGGGTGAGAATCACCGGCAGTGTCACCACCCGCGCGCGCCGTCGTCGCTCCAGCACGGCGATCTGCGCCATCAGGCGATTGTCCTCCAACGGCTCCAGCACCCGGGTCGCCGAAGTTGATGTGTGGGTTTCCTCGGCCCAGGCCTGATCGATTTTCTTCAGTTCGTCACGGTCCACGTCCACCAGCCACAGCGAAACCTCGATCGCGCGCTTGGGCACATCCAGCTCCGCCACCAATTGCTCGATAAAACGCACCTGGGCAGGCTTGCCCTTGATCAGCAGGCTGTTGGTATCCGGGTAAGGAATCACGGCCAGGCTCTTGTCGGCCAGCAAGCCGGGCGGCCGTTGCGCGGGGGCCTGTTGTTCGCGGGAAAGCACGGTCTCGATCAGCGACGCCATGCCCGGCACATTGACCTTTTCCTCGCCCATGACGTACTCGCGGTCCGCCACATGGGTATTGAGCACCTGCACCACGCCAAACGCCTGCTGGCCCACACGGAGCGCGGCCCGCTGGCGGTCCATCAATTGCGTAAGGTGCAGCACCTGGTCGACATAGTTCGCCGGCCCGGACACATAGAACATCCGGCCCCCGCTCTCCCGCAGCGGGTAGCGGGACTCATCGAGCCCCGAGCGACGCATGAACTCGCGCAGCCTTGAGACGGAAATATGCCGCAGCGTCACCGCCGAGCTCTTCGCTTCATCTGCTGCGTAGAGGTAGAGCACCTGCCCGTCGCTGTACCAGATCAGGTGATGCTGCTCGGCTACCGCCTCCAGCACCTGCTGTGCCCGGCTGAAATCGTAGGTTCCGTCAACGCGTTGCCGAGCCGCCGACCGGCTGACAACGACCGGCAGGCCGAGAGGCAGCGACAACGCGCTGAAAAACGTGTGCAGGCTTTCGTCCCGCGCCTGGTAAGTCTCACCCCGGGCAGACGCACAGCCCAGCATCAACACCGCGTAAAACAGCCAGCGGCACAGCCGATGGGCGGCCATCGTTGTCGGAGAATCAGCGTACACCGTGGGGTTTCCTGGGCAGTCTGGCATAGGGAAGCGGCCATACTGAAAGCCTGTGGCGTTTCAATCTTGATGGAAAGTTGACGGCGTAGCGCGCCGTTCCGCCCGTGGCATGTGCCTTGCTATGCACTCTGTATCAGAGCGCGCGCCAACGTCGGAGCGGGCTTACGGACAAAGGCGTCGTTACCCGCAATGGCTCGCGCCGCCATCTGAGGGAGCGACGCTTTTTTTTGAACGAAAAGGTAGGTGTTGATGAACGATTCGGACGGCAACAGCCCGATAAACGACCCGCTGGCTTGGGTCAACGGCAGTGACGCCCCGGAAAAGAGCAGCCTCGACCTGGGCTTCATGGCCTTGAGCGATTGCGCCTCGCTGGTGGTCGCGGCCACCCAGGGCTTCGCGCAACCCTATGGCTTGACACTGAACCTCAAGCGTCAGTCGTCGTGGGCCAACCTGCGCGACAAACTGGTCAGCGGCGAACTGGATGCCGCCCACAGCCTGTATGGGCTGATCTACGCCGTACACCTGGGCATCGGCGGCGTGGCCGCCACCGATATGGCGGTACTGATGGGGCTGAACCAGAACGGGCAGAGCATCAACCTGTCCCACGACCTGCAACAGCAAGGGGTGGTCACTCCTGAGGCACTGGATCGCCACGTGCACCAAAGCCGAACAAAACTGACCTTCGCCCAGACGTTTCCCACAGGCACCCACGCCATGTGGCTGTATTACTGGCTGGCGAGCCAAGGTATCCATCCATTGCAGGATGTGAACAGTGTGGTGGTACCGCCGCCGCAAATGGTGGCGCACCTATTGGCCGGGCGCATCGACGGTTTTTGTGTCGGCGAACCCTGGAGCGCCAGTGCGGTGAAGCAGAACCAGGGCTTCACTCTGGCGACCAGCCAGGCGATCTGGCCGGACCACCCGGAAAAGGTGCTCGGCTGCACCCAAGCGTTCGTCGACCAATACCCCAACACCGCCCGCGTACTGGTGATGGCGATTCTGGAGGCCAGCCGCTTTATCGAGGCGAGCCACGAAAACCGCCGTTCCACCGCGCAGCTGCTCAGCGCCCGCGAGTACCTCGACGCGCCACTCGACTGCATCGAGCCGCGTCTGCTCGGGACTTACGACGATGGGCTTGGCAACCAGTGGCAAGATCCCCACGCACTGCGCTTTTTCGCCGATGGCGAGGTGAACGTGCCCTACCTCTCCGACGGCATGTGGTTCATGACCCAGTTTCGCCGCTGGGGCCTGTTGCGCGAAGACCCGGACTACCTCGGCCTTGCCCGCCAAGTGCAGCAACTGGAGCTGTATCGCCAGGCAGCCGATGCCGTCGGCGTCACCGCGAACGCCCAGGACATGCGCAGCAGCCAACTGATCGACGGCAAGATCTGGGATGGCTCCGCCCCCGCCGCCTACGCCCGCAGCTTCCGCCTCCATGCCCTGGCCGACCACACCAGCCGCCACGCCTTGCGCTGACAGGAGGACCGATATGTTGCGAATCCTGTTGATCAACGACACACCGCGCAAGGTCGGGCGCCTCAAGGCGGCACTGACCGAGGCCGGGTTTGAGGTGATCGATGAGTCGGGCCTGACCATCGATCTGCCTGCGCGCGTCGAAACGGTGCGGCCGGACGTAATCCTGATCGATACCGAGTCACCCGGCCGCGATGTGATGGAGCAAGTGGTGCTGGTCAGCCGCGACCGACCGCGTCCGATCGTGATGTTTACCGACGAACACGACCCGGACGTCATGCGCCAGGCCATCAAATCCGGCGTCAGCGCCTATATTGTCGAAGGTATCCAGGCCCAACGCCTGCAGCCGATCCTCGACGTGGCCATGGCCCGCTTCGAAAGCGACCAGGCCCTGCGCGCCCAGCTGCAGGCCCGCGATCAACAGCTGGCCGAGCGCAAGCGCATCGAACTGGCCAAAGGCATGCTGATGAAAATGAAGAACTGCAACGAGGAAGAGGCCTACACCCTGATGCGCCGCCAGGCCATGAGCCGCCAGCAGAAACTGATCCAGGTGGCGGAGCAGATCATCGCCATGAGCGAGTTGCTGGGCTAACCCTCCTCGACAGCGGCTACGGCAGATTGGCCCAGGACTTGCTAAGTATTCAACACAGGTAACCAACGGCGGTTGCCCCTTCACGACAAAGACGTCGCACACCCGGTTTGCCCTCGCGGACCCGGTGGCGGCGTTTTTTTGTTTTGGCCCTTTGACACGGGGCCGGTGGGGCGGCCGTAGCCGGCTGTTCCATCACCAGGCCTTCTTACAAGACTCCCAACCGTTGAGGTGCGTGATGAAATCAAGCTTCTGGAAATCCGGGCACACCCCGACCCTGTTTGCCGCGTTCCTGTATTTCGACCTGAGCTTCATGGTCTGGTACCTACTGGGCCCGCTGGCGGTGCAGATCGCCGCCGACCTGCACCTGACCACGCAACAACGCGGCCTGGTGGTGGCGACCCCCATCCTGGCAGGCGCGGTGCTGCGTTTTCTGATGGGCATGCTGGCGGACAGACTCTCGCCCAAGACCGCCGGGCTGATCGGCCAGGTGATTGTGATCGCCGCACTCTTCGGCGCCTGGAAACTCGGCATCCACAGCTATGAACAAGCCCTGTTGCTGGGGTTGTGCCTGGGGATGGCCGGAGCGTCCTTCGCGGTCGCCCTACCGTTGGCGTCCCAGTGGTATCCCGCGGAGCACCAGGGCAAAGCCATGGGCATCGCCGGCGCCGGCAACTCGGGCACTGTGTTCGCAGCCATACTGGCACCGGTACTCGCGGCGGCGTTCGGCTGGAGCAATGTGTTCGGTTTCGCCCTGATTCCGTTGATCCTGACCCTGATCATCTTCGCCTGGCTTGCGCGCAATGCCCCCGAACGCCCGAAGGCCAAATCCATGACCGACTACTTCAAGGCCCTCGGCGACCGTGACAGCTGGTGGTTCATGTTTTTCTACAGCGTGACCTTCGGCGGCTTCATCGGCCTGGCCAGCGCCCTGCCCGGCTACTTCAACGACCAATACGGCCTGAGCCCGGTGACCGCCGGCTACTACACCGCCGCCTGCGTGTTCGGCGGTAGCCTGATGCGCCCACTCGGCGGCGCCCTGGCCGACCGTTTCGGCGGGATTCGCACGTTGCTGGGCATGTACAGCGTGGCGGCGATCTGCATCGCTGCGGTGGGTTTCAACTTGCCCAGCTCCTACGCGGCCCTGGCACTGTTCGTCTGCACCATGCTCGGCCTTGGCGCCGGTAATGGCGCGGTGTTCCAGTTGGTGCCCCAGCGTTTCCGCCGTGAGATCGGCGTAATGACCGGCCTGATCGGCATGGCCGGCGGTATCGGTGGCTTCGCCCTGGCGGCGGGCATGGGTGCGATCAAACAAAGCACCGGCAGCTATCAACTGGCCCTGTGGTTGTTCGCCAGCCTCGGCGTACTGGCCTGGTTCGGCCTGCACGGCGTCAAGCGCCGCTGGAGAACCACCTGGGGCTCGGCTGCCGTGACCGCCGCGCGCGTCTGATGAGCCTGCACCTGAGCGTCGCCCAGGCCAGCGCCATCGGCCCGCGAGCCGAGAACCAGGACGCCCTGCGCGTGGTCACGCCCCTGGCGGAGCTGGCCGCGAGCAAGGGTTACCTGTGCGCCATCGCCGACGGTGTCAGCCAATGCGCCGACGGCGGTCTGGCCGCACGCTCGACCTTGCAGGCGTTGGCCCTGGACTACTACGCCACACCGCAAACCTGGGGCGTGGCCCAGGCGCTCGAACGTCTGTTGCTGGCGCAGAATCGCTGGCTGCGGGCCAATGGCGGTGGCCAGCCGTTGCTGACCACCCTCAGTGCCCTGGTGTTTCGCGGGCAACGCTTCACCTTGGCCCACGTCGGCGACTGCCGGGCGTATCGCTGGCTGGACGGCGAATTGCAGCGCATCAGCGAAGATCATGTATGGGAACAGCCGGGCATGCAGCATGTGCTCAAGCGCGCGCTCGGCCTGGATCAACACCTGGTGCTGGATTTTCTCGACGGCCAATTGCGCGAGGGCGAATGCTTCCTGCTGCTCAGCGATGGGGTGTGGGCGACTTTGGGTGATCACAGCATCAGTGCGATCCTGCGCGAGCAGACCGACCTCGATCTGGCGGTACACACCCTGGTCACCGCCGCACACCTGGCCGGCAGCCAGGACAACGCCAGTGCCCTGCTGGTACGCATCGATAAACTCGGCGCCGCGACCCTGGGCGACGCGCTGGTGCAATTGCAGCAATGGCCGCTGCCACCCGCGCTGAAAGCCGGGCAACAGTTCGAAGGCTGGCAGGTGGAAAGCGTATTGGCGCAGAGCCGCCAGTCGTTGCTGTACCGGGTCCGCGATGCCCAGCAGCAACCCTGGTTGCTGAAAACCCTGCCCCTCAGCCGTGACGATGACAACGACGCCGGTCAAGCCTTGCTGTCGGAGGAATGGTTTCTGCGGCGGGTGGCCGGGCGCGCGTTTCCTGAAGTCCACGCGGCCAGCGGGCGTCAGCACTTGTACTACGTGATGCGTGAATATCCGGGGCAAACCCTGGCGCAGCTATTCCTGCAACAGGGCCCATTGCCCCTGGCGCAATGGCAATTCGTGGCCGAACGCTTGCTGCGGGCGGTAGGCCTGTTACATCGCCGGCAAATACTGCACCGTGACATCAAACCGGAGAACCTGCTGCTGGGTGACGATGGTGAGTTGCGCGTACTGGATTTCGGCCTGGCCTACTGCCCGGGTCTCTCCGAGGATCGCGCGCATGTACTGCCCGGCACACCAAGCTTTATCGCGCCCGAAGCGTTCCAGGGCGACCGTCCCACAGCCCAACAAGACTTATACAGCGTAGGTGTCAGCCTGTATTACTTGCTGACTGGGCATTACCCCTACGGTGAAATTGAGGCTTTCCAACGGCCCAGATTCACCCAACCGGTCAGCGCCAGCAGCTACCGCCCCGACCTGCCGGACTGGTTACCACTCAGCCTCGAGCGCGCGGTGGCGGCTCAACCTGCACAACGTTATGAAACCGCCGAAGAATGGCTGCTGGTGCTGGAGCAGGCAGACCGACGGGAACTGAGTGTCCGCCCCCGGCCGTTGCTGGAGCGGGAACCCTTGAAGGTCTGGCGCACCCTGGGGTTGCTCTCGATGCTGATCAATCTGGCGCTTCTTTACTTACTCTTTCACCGCTGACGTCATCTCTAGACGAGGGAAAACACATGAACGCAAAAGTCTGGCTGGTGGGTGCGGGCCCTGGCGACCCGGAGCTGTTGACCCTCAAGGCGGTTCGGGCGATGAACTGCGCCGATGTGGTGCTGATCGATGATCTGGTCAACCCGCAGGTACTGGAACACTGCACGGCAGCGCGGGTGATCACCGTCGGCAAGCGTGGGGGCTGCCGCTCAACGCCGCAGGACTTCATCCACCGCCTGATGTTGCGCTACACCCGCCAGGGCAAGTGCGTGGTACGGCTCAAGGGCGGCGACCCGTGCATTTTCGGGCGCGGTGGCGAAGAGGCGATGTGGCTGCGCGAACGCGGCGTCGAAGTCGAGTTGGTCAACGGGATCACAGCCGGGCTGGCGGGCGCGACGAACTGCGCGATTCCACTGACCTTGCGTGGTGTCAGCCGCGGCGTGACGCTGGTCACAGCGCACACCCAGGACGACAGCAGCCTTAATTGGCGCGCGCTGGCGGAAGGCGGGACGACGCTGGTGATCTATATGGGAGTGGCGAAGCTGGAAGAGCTTCGTCAGCAGTTGCTGGAAGGCGGGATGGCCGCGGATATGCCCGTGGCGATGATCGAAAATGCCTCATTGCCGCAGCAGCGGGAGTGCCGTAGCCATTTGTCGCAGATGCACGAGGATGCGCAGGCGTTCGCCCTGAAGAGCCCGGCGATCCTGGTGATCGGCAGTGTCGCCGCCACCTCGCAAGCAGCGAGCGTCGCAGCGGCAGCCAGCGCCTGAGGCAAACCCCAGGCGAAAAAAAACCCGGCCGAAGCCGGGTTTTTTTCTACTACTCAGTAATTACTGAGCAGCTTGAGCTTCAACAGCAGCTTCTACGCGACGGTTGATAGCGCGACCAGCTTCAGTTGCGTTGTCAGCAACTGGGCGGGATTCGCCGTAACCTACCGAGGTGATGCGGCTAGGTGCTACGCCGTCTTTAACCAGAACTTGCTTAACAGCGTCAGCACGACGCTGGGACAGCTTCTGGTTGTAGGCGTCTGGACCCACGGAGTCAGTGTGACCAGCCACTTCTACGTGGGTAGCTGGGTACTGAGCCATGAAGTCAGCCAGGTTTTTCACGTCGCTGTAGCTGTTAGGCTTAACAACCGACTTGTCGAAGTCGAACTTAACGTCCAGCTCAACACGAACAACCTGAGCAACCGGAGCTTCTGGCTCTGCAACTGGCTCTGGAGCTGGTGCTGGGGTAGGAGCTGGAGCAACTGCGCCAGCGTTACCGCCGAAGTTCACACCCAGGCCGACCAGTGCGGAGTAATCCCACTTGCCGTTGTCCAGTGCGTAGTCAGCTTCAACACCGGCACGAGCGTACAGGTTGTTGGTGAAGTAGTACTTCACGCCAGTACCAGCGATGAGCTGGGTAGTTTGGTCGCGACCGCTGTGGCCATCAGCACGAACGTTGCCACGGCTCTGGTGACCGACACCGCCTTCTACGTATGGACGCAGGGAGTCGACGCCAGCTTGACCGAAGTGATACTGGGCCACGAGGCTGCTGGTATCGCCTTTGATCTTCTGGCTACCGGTACCGTCGTTCGAACGGGTGTGGTTGGTCTTGTCGTAGGACAAGTTCAACGACAGGTCGTCGGTCAGGAAATAACCAATGCGAGCGCCTGGGTTGAAGCCGTCTTCGATATGTTTGACGCTATCGTTGTACTGCTTCTTGTAGAACAGCTCGCCTTCAACTGCGCCTTGGCCTTGTGCCAGAACGCCGAAAGAAGTAGCGGCAATAAGAGAACCAATGGCCAAGCCCAAGGTGTTTTTCAGTTTCATCCGTTAAATCCCCATCTGGTGATTGTAAAGCAGTCCCACAAACCGGGGGACAACTCGGCGACAAGTCTAACAGAACTTGCCTACACGTAAGAGATATTTGCCACGCACTAAGTTTCAGTCTCGCCCGCAAATTTCTCACGTAATTTATCAAGAGCACGTTTGTAACGCATTTTTGTAGCACTCAAACCCATATGCATGATGTCAGCGATTTCCTGAAATTCCAGCTCTGCGACAAAACGTAGCACCAGAATTTCGCGGTCAATCGGGTTCACATGCACCAACCAGCGATCAAGTCCGCCCTTCTCCTCGGGTGCCGGCGTCTTTTCTTCAGACGCCTCCTCAAGGGGGTCCAGACTCAAGGCGTCCATCAAGCGACGCTTTCGCCGTTCCTTACGATACTGCGTGATGCACTCGTTGTACGTGATGCTGTAGAGCCATGTCTTGAACTTCGATTTGCCCTCGAAGTTCTTCAGGCCATACAACACCTTGAGCATCACTTCCTGACAGACATCATCCGCATCTCTATCGTTCCCTAAATACCTTGAACAAACGTTGAACAGAGTGCGTTGATATCTGCGCATCAATTCTTCGTACGCGCGTGTTACGTGAAACAGCTCCGTGTGTGCGCGCGCGACCAACTCCTCATCAGAGAGCTCACGGGGGTCATAGCGCGTGGACAGCGTTTGGGCTTTATTCAAAACAAGTCGTGCCGACAGTCAGGTCAATGTCCGCCACAGCCCGGTCACCCGGGTTCGCGGCGGCGTACATTAGCAGGGTTTGCCGGGTTAGCGGCTACTGACCTGCTGCTCCAGGAGAATCCGATTGGACAGCGACACCAGGTCGCCGTCATCGGTCAGCACAGTTGTCTTGACCGTACCGATCTCCTCGATTTGCCCCTCGACCTCGCCCACACGCACGTGCTGCCCTACCTGATACAACTCACGCACATAGATTCCCGCCAGAATCTGACCGGCAATTTCCCGACTTCCCAGACCCATGGCCAGCGCAACGGCCAGACCAACGGTAATCAAAACAATCACAATCACGTGGTTTAGCAGGTCAGTCTTGACCTCCAACTGGCTGATCGCGACGGAAATACTGATGATGATCACCAGCCCCTGGGCGATTCGCCCCAGGCCTGCTGCGTAGTCCAGCCCGACGCCTTCAGCGGCCCCGCGTACCAGCCCGTTGGCCAATTGCGCAAGCAGAACGCCGACGAGAAGCACCAGCGCGCCGCCGAATACTTTCGGTAGATACAGTGCCAGCATGTCTAGCGTAGCTGAAACTCGCTCAAGGCCAAGGGATTGAGCCGCAGAAACCAGAAAAATCAACAAAACGAACCAGTAAACGATCTTGCCGATCAAGGTCGAGATCGGCACCTGCAGCCCGGCGCGGCCGAGCAGCTTGGTCAGGCCGGTGCCTGCCATCAAGCGGTCCAGACCGAGTTTGGCGAGCAGCTTGGACAGCAGGGTGTCGAGCAGCTTGGCCACGACAAAACCCAGCAATACCAGGACCAGCGCCCCAAACAGGTTGGGAATGAAATTCGCCACCTTGGTCCACAATGCGGTCATCGCGGTGACCAGGCTCTGGGTCCAGAGATCAAGTTCCATATTCAATCAGCCTTATCAGCAGTGCGAGCAAGAGGTTTACGACGGGAAACCGGCGAGACGTGGGCCGAACCATTGTTCAGGGCCATCATCAACGCCGGCAGCCAACGACCGAGCAGACCGAACAGATCCCCCGCCCCGACCTGACGGTTGGCGGTTTTCAACACGCGGCCCAGGCAGGCATCGTCATCCCGGTTGGATGGCGAAGCATTGAGCATGTCACGCAAAGACTGTTCGAACGGATCGTGCATAAAGACCTCTCGCAAGTGTTTTAAAAGACGAGGGTTAAATTCCTGAGGTCACATCGGCCCCTTCCTACGTTCAGGTCACATTCAGCTCAAACCCAGCGCAATCGTCGAAATAGCCACCATTGTCCGAGCGCCACCGAGACCATCAACAGGCAGGCAATCACAAATCCATAAGGACTGGCGGAGAACGGTATGCCCCCCACATTGATACCTAACAAGCCGGTCAGAAAACTCATCGGCAGGAAGATCCCGGTGATGATCCCGAAGCGGTACATTGTACGGTTCATGCGTATGCTCAAGCGCCGATCTTCGGCCTCCAGCACAAGCCCCACGCGCTCCCGGGTCAATTCGAGTTCTTCCAGGTAGCGGGTCAGGCTGTTGTTCAATTCGTTCCAATAGTCGGCATCGTCATCACAGAACCACGACAATTTGATCCGCGTCAGTTGGGCAAAGATATCCCGCTGCGGCGCCAGGAATCGCTTGAGCCCGGCCGCTCGCCGACGGATCTGCAAAATGCTGCCATGCTCCGGGGTATACCGTTCGTCGGTATCGAGTTTTTCTTCCTCTACGTCGACGATTTCAGACAGGTCGGACACCAGGTCCTGGACTTTGTGCGTCAGGTACTGCGCCATATACAGGATGAGTTCAGACGCGGTTTTTGGCCCCTTGCCATCCGCCAACTGCACCAGCAGCTCATCGGTGGCGCGCAGCGGGCGCAAGCGCAGGGAAATCACCCGGCTGGCAGCGGCGAAGATACGCACCGAAACCATGTCTTCCGGCTCAGCGCCAGGGTTGAGGTTGACCCCGCGCAGGAACAGCAGGAGTTCCGCGTCCGGCAACGGCAACAGGCGCGGGCGGGTGTTCTCCTCCAGCAGCAGGTCACAGGCGAACTCACTCAAGCCACTGGCCTTGCGCAGCCAGGTCTGGGTTTGCGGGTGGCTGCGATCCCAATGCAGCCACAGGCTTTCCTGGGGCTGCAGTTGCAATTGGTCAAGCTCAGTTCGGGCAATCGAACGCGCACCGCCTTTACCATCCAGCACCAGGGCATGCACCAGGCCCCACTGCGCGTTTTCTTCCTCGAACATCCTCACCCCTGTCGGTTATTGCGGTTTATTCGGGCATTTTCAGCGGGCTGGGCGACACGATCACGCCATTATTGTCGGCGTAGATGTACTCACCCGGACGGAATGTCACACCGGCAAAGGTCACTGCCACGTTCAAATCGCCAATGCCGCGCTTGTCAGTCTTCATCGGGTGGCTGGCCAACGCCTGCACGCCGAGGTCGGTCTGGGCGACGACGTCGACATCCCGGATGCAACCGTAGATCACCAGCCCTTCCCAACCGTTTTTCGCGGCTTTCTCGGCGATCATGTCGCCCAGCAGCGCGCGACGCAGGGAGCCACCACCGTCGACCACCAGCACCTTGCCGGCGCCTGGCTGGTCGGCCTGCTCCTTGACCAGGGAGTTATCTTCGAAGCATTTGATGGTGACGATCTCGCCGCCAAAGGAATCGCGGCCGCCGAAGTTGCTGAACATCGGCTCGGCCACCTGCACCAGTTCCGGGTAGGCGTCGCAAAGATCGGGAGTGACGTAGTGGTTCATTGAAAATTTCCTTTCTGTCAAAGACGTGTCTTTCGAAAGAGGCGCCGGCCGAAGCAGCAGCAAAACATCCCATCCGTTTCGCCGTTACGCAATAGCCACTGCGCGACTGAATATGACCAGAAGCATTTAACGCGTCATATCTTAGCCGCAACCAAAGACGAGCGAAACGCCCTTGGCAGAGCGCTGCGTCAAACTACGACCAATGCATCAGCCTGAGCACCCAACAATGGTGTCAGCGGATCTTTCAGCCATTGCGCCACCAGCGGCCAGACTTCGGCCTGGGCCGCTTTGCTGACCAACATCTCCACATGCCCGAAATCCCCGGTAAAACCTTGTTGGCGCCCCAGGCGCAGGTATTGCCGCGGTGCGGAGCCGACTTGTTCGTACAGCTTGCGGCAGGCCCAGTCCGGGTCCTGCTGGTCGCCGGTGGCACTGACGACCAGCAGCGGCACGTCGACTTCCGCCAGGCCTTTCCACCAATCACGGCCGGCCTCGCCAAACCGGCCGAAGAGGCCATGCCAGCGCATGCTCTCGATCATCACGCCCACCGGCTCGTCCTCGGGGCCGCGCTTGAGCCGCGGGCCGGACAACTGGCCAAAGCGCTTCAGGAGCAAGCGAGCGCCCCACTCCAGCGGTGGAATTTTCAACGGCCAGTAGGTGCGACTGACCTGGCTGCCGAACAGCGCCACTGAAGCCACCGCCGGCGCACCGAGGTACTGGCCACCCAAGGCCGCCGCCAGGGTGGTGCCGCCAAGGGAATGCCCGATCCAGTGGGGAATCTGCGCACTCTGTTCGCGCACGAACGCACCGATGGCCGGCAAATCGTAGCGGGCGTAGTCCGCGACCCGATTGCGGGTGTAGTCCTGGTTGCGCTTGGACAGGCCGTGGCCGCGCATTTCCGGTATCCACACATCGAACCCCTGGCGTGCCAGGTAGGCGCCCAGGCCGACACCCTTGGGCGAGTACCAGAAGCGCCGGTTGGAAAAGCTGCCATGTAACAAAATCACAGGGATGCCGCGGTTTTGCGCGACATCGGCCAGGCCCAGACGCGTCACGGCCAGCTCGACGGTGCCGTCGGGACTGTTGCCGGGTTTGAGCCGGTACACATCTTCACTCAGGTCGCCACGACGTTCAGCGCTGATCAGGGCGACGGGAAACAGGTTGCTGCTGCTTTGCATAATGCTCTTGCACAAAAAAGGGCGGCGTCCGGAAGGAGTTCCGCCCTGTACAGATAAGAATGCCGGCCAACCTGACGATTGACCGGCACTTTTGACGCGTCGACCTTAGGCGGACGCTTGGCCTTCCGCCAGGAAGAACCAGGTTTCCAGCACCGAATCGGGGTTCAGCGAGACGCTTTCGATGCCCTGTTCCATCAGCCATTTGGCCAGGTCAGGGTGATCGGAAGGGCCTTGGCCGCAAATGCCGATGTACTTGCCGGCCTTGTTACAGGCCTGAATGGCGTTGGCCAGCAGCTTCTTGACCGCAGGGTTACGCTCATCGAACAAGTGCGCGATGATCCCCGAGTCGCGGTCCAGGCCCAGGGTCAGCTGGGTCAGGTCGTTGGAGCCGATGGAGAAACCGTCGAAGAACTCCAGGAACTCTTCGGCCAGAATGGCGTTGGATGGCAGCTCGCACATCATGATCACGCGCAGGCCGTTTTCACCACGGGACAAGCCGTTTTCGGCCAACAGGTCCACCACCTGGCTCGCTTCGCCCAGGGTACGGACGAACGGCACCATGATCTCGACGTTGGTCAGGCCCATCTCGTTGCGCACGCGCTTGAGGGCGCGGCACTCGAGCTCGAAGCAATCACGGAACGCTTCGCTGATGTAACGCGAGGCGCCACGGAAGCCCAGCATCGGGTTTTCTTCTTCCGGCTCGTAAAGCTTGCCGCCGATCAGGTTGGCGTATTCGTTGGACTTGAAGTCCGACAGACGCACGATGACCTTTTTCGGGTAGAACGCCGCGGCCAGGGTGCTGATGCCTTCCACCAGCTTCTCGACATAGAAGCCCACCGGGTCGTTGTAGCCAGCGATGCGCTTGTCGACGCTGTCCTTGATTTCCGGCGGCAGGCCGTCGTAGTTCAACAGGGCCTTGGGGTGGACGCCGATCATGCGGTTGATGATGAATTCCAGGCGAGCCAGGCCCACACCGGCGTTCGGCAGTTGCGCGAAGTCGAAGGCACGGTCCGGGTTGCCGACGTTCATCATGATCTTGAACGGCAGGTCAGGCATCGCATCGATGGAGTTTTGCTTGATGTCGAAGCCCAACTCGCCTTCGAAGATAAAGCCGGTATCGCCTTCGGCGCAGGACACGGTCACACCCTGGCCATCCTTGAGCAGTTGGGTGGCGTTGCCGCAACCGACTACCGCAGGAATCCCCAGTTCACGGGCGATGATCGCCGCGTGGCAGGTGCGCCCGCCACGGTTGGTGACGATGGCGCTGGCGCGCTTCATCACGGGTTCCCAGTCCGGGTCGGTCATGTCGGAGACCAGCACGTCACCGGGCTGGACCTTGTCCATCTCGGACACGTCCTTGATGATCCGTACCTTGCCGGCGCCGATGCGCTGACCGATGGCGCGGCCTTCCACCAGCACAGTGCCGGTTTCCTTGAGCAGGTAGCGTTCCATGACGTTGGCCGAAGTGCGGCTCTTCACGGTTTCCGGACGCGCCTGCACGATGTACAGCTTGCCGTCGTCGCCGTCTTTGGCCCACTCGATGTCCATCGGGCACTGGTAGTGCTTCTCGATGATCATCGCCTGTTTCGCCAGCTCGCTGACTTCAGCGTCGGTCAGGCAGAAGCGCGCGCGCTCGGCCTTATCCACGTCGACGGTTTTCACCGAGCGACCGGCCTTGGCCTCGTCGCCGTAGATCATCTTGATGGCCTTGCTGCCCAGGTTACGGCGCAGGATGGCCGGGCGACCCGCTGCGAGGGTGCCCTTGTGTACGTAGAATTCATCCGGGTTTACCGCGCCTTGTACGACGGTTTCGCCGAGGCCGTAGGCACCGGTGATGAACACTACGTCACGAAAGCCCGATTCGGTATCCAGGGTGAACATCACACCGGCGGTGCCGGTTTCCGAACGCACCATGCGCTGCACGCCGGCAGACAGGGCCACCAGCTTGTGGTCGAAACCTTGGTGTACGCGGTAGGAAATGGCGCGATCATTGAACAACGAAGCGAACACTTCCTTGGCTGCGCGGATCACGTTTTCCACGCCGCGGATGTTGAGGAAGGTCTCCTGCTGGCCCGCGAAAGAGGCGTCGGGCAAGTCTTCGGCGGTGGCCGAGGAGCGCACGGCGACAGCCATGTCCGGGTTGCCGGCCGACAGCGTGGCGAACGCCGTGCGGATTTCTTCGTTGAGTTTCTCGGGGAACTCAGCTTCCATGATCCACTGACGGATCTGGGCGCCGGTCTTGGCCAGGGCGTTGACGTCATCGACGTCCAGAGCGTCCAGCGCGGCGTGGATCTGGGCGTTGAGGCCGCTCAGTTCGAGAAAATCACGGTAAGCCTGGGCGGTGGTGGCAAAACCACCTGGCACCGAGACGCCAGCGCCTGCAAGATTACTGATCATCTCGCCGAGGGATGCGTTCTTGCCCCCTACGTGCTCCACATCATGGACGCCGAGCTTATCGAGGGAAACTACGTACTCTACCAAGGTGATCTCTCCACTTTCTGTATTGGAAAAGCTCAGGACGCCGGCTGCTCAGTAGGAGCATTCGCCAGCGCTTGTGGCCTGGACCTGGAAAATAAGTGAGAATGCGGCCCACAGAGGGACGGCAAAATCGCGCCTATCATATCCAAGATTCGCCATCAGCTTAAGGCCCAGGGCTCAAATGAAACGATCTGCTTTCTTTATTTCCGACGGCACCGGCATCACAGCCGAAACACTGGGCCAAAGCCTGCTCGCGCAGTTCGAAAACGTTACTTTCGCCAAATTCACGCGGCCGTATATCGACAACGCGGATAAAGCGCGGGCCATGGTACAACAAATCAATCTGGCGGCAGAAAAAGACGGCTTTCGTCCGATCATTTTCGACACCATCGTCAATCAAGACATTCGTGAGATCCTTGCTACGTCCAATGGTTTCATGATCGACATTTTCTCGAGCTTCCTGGCGCCGCTGGAACAAGAGTTGAGTGAACACTCCTCCTATTCCGTCGGAAAGTCCCATTCCATTGGGCATAACTCCAACTACATGGAGCGTATCGAGGCGGTGAACTTCGCCCTCGACAACGACGACGGAGCCCGCACCCACTACTACGACAAGGCCGACATCATCCTGGTGGGCGTGTCGCGCTGCGGCAAGACCCCGACTTGTCTGTACATGGCCATGCAATTCGGCATCCGCGCGGCCAACTACCCGCTGACCGAAGACGACATGGAACACCTGACGCTGCCGACCGCCCTGCGCACGCATTCGCACAAGCTGTTCGGGCTGACCATAGACCCGGACCGCCTGACGGCCATCCGCAACGAGCGCAAGCCCAACAGCCGCTACTCCAGCTATGCCCAGTGCGAATTCGAAGTGCGCGAAGTGGAAAATCTGTTCCGTCGAGAGAACATTGCGCACATCAATTCCACGCATTTCTCGGTGGAAGAGATCTCGGCGAAAATTCTGGTGGAGAAAGGCGTCGAACGCCGCTTTAAATAATCTGCTTATCTGAACCGACGCCATCGCGAGCAAGCCCGCGCCCACAGGAAAATGCATTCCAAAGGTGGGAGCCGGCTTGCTCACGATGAACGATAATTCGGTGAACCCGCCTAAAGGTGGAAGCGCCCACCGCCCTGCCCCAACGCAGTGGCCAGCGCATCAAACCCCGCCCGCAACAACTGATCATCTCCCGACGTATTGCAGATACTCGCCCGGATAAACTGCGGCACTGCGGTCTGCCCCACGGCAAACGCCTCGGCGGTGGCGATCAGGTAATTATTCTGCTTGAGTTCGGCCTCGATTTCCGACGCTCGCCAAGGCTCCGGGACTTCAATCCAGAAGTGCGGGCTATTGAGGTGCGTGCGGTATTCCAGGCCGGCCAACAGGCCCTGCACCAACGCCTTGCGCCGGCTGATCTCGTTGATCTGCTGGCGCAGCAGGTATTCCGCCGTGCCGTTCTCGATCCACTGGGTCGCCAGCTCCAGGGTCACCGGCGTGGCCATCCAGCAGGTCGAACGCAGCGCCGCCGAAATACGGCTGACCAATGCCGGCGGCGCATGCACATAGCCGACACGCAGCCCCGCCGACACGGCCTTGCTCAAGCTGCTGATCAAAATCGTACGCTCGGGCGCGAAATAGCTCAGGGGCGGCGGCCGGTCTTCCACCAGCACACCGTGGGCTTCATCCTCAAGAATCAGCAGGTTGTGCTCACGACAGACTTTGACCAGCGCCTCGCGGCGTGCGACCGATAACACGGCAGTGGTCGGGTTCTGGATGGTGGGCGTGCAGTACAACGCCGAAACCCGGTGATTGCGACAGACTTCATCGAGTGCCCCGGGCAGCACACCTTCTTCATCCATCTCCAGGCCGATCAGGCGCACACCGAGCATGCGCGCGGCGGTGATCAGTCCTGGATACGTCAATTGTTCGGTGACCACCGTATCGCCGGCGCGCAGCAGCGCCATCATCGCGCAGAGCAACCCGTGCTGGCCGCCGTTGACGCAAATGACCTGCTCGGGGATGGGATGAAAATCGCGCTGCACCAGCCACTGCGCGCCCGCTTCGCGGTAACGCGGCAGGCCGGCGTCCGGCGTGTAGGCACTGATGTCCTGGAGAAACTTGGCGTTGGTCGACAGGGTCTGGAAACTCTGCGCCAGGAACACCGTCTCCTGCCCCGGAATATGCATGTTGCGGCTCATGTCGAAGTATTGGCGCGGCTCCTCGCTGAAGTTGCGGAAACCTTCATCCCGTTGGCGCTCCATCCCACGCTTGCGCACGAACGTGCCGTCACCTACCCGTGCCACCACCAACCCCAGGCGTTCCAGCTCGCCGTAGGCCCGGCTGATGGTGCCGATGGTCACCCCCAGATTGTCGGAAAGTACCCGATGGGGCGGCAGTTTCCGTCCCGGTTCAATCAGGCCCTCGAGGATGCCCCGTTCCATGACATCGGACAGACGCTTGTACTTGACGCCCTGCCCATTGGACAACCCCTCACGCATAATTGACACCATGTCAATATTTGTTTTGACAGCCATCTTTAGCCCTAATAGTGTGCTTTTACGGGTTCAATCGCCGAAAAAAATAACTCATTACAAGTTCAATATAGAGTTCAATTCCGGCTCAGGGAAGCAATAAACGATGCCAATGTCCGCCGTTCTCGAAAACGCTGCAAAAACCAAAACTCAAAAACAGTGGTTGGCCGGCCTGGTGACCAGTGTGATGTTTCTCATCGTTTGCCTGAGTTGGGGTACCACTTGGCTCGGCATCAAAATCGCCGTGGAGAGCGTGCCGCCGCTGACCTCCGCCGGCTTGCGCTTCCTGATCGCGTTCCCGCTGTTCCTGTGTTTTGCCATGGTGCGCCGCGAGCCGATCCTGTTCCCCCGGGAAAGCCGTTGGTTCTTCGTGTTCGTGACCCTGTCCTACTTCAGCGTGCCCTATTACCTGCTCAACTACGGCGAAATGCATGTTTCGTCCGGCCTCACCGCGCTGCTGTTCAGTTGCATGCCGGTGTTCATCCTGATTTTCTCCGCGCTGTTCCTGCGCGAGCGCATCTACTTTTCCCAGGTGGTCGGCATCGGTATCGGCTTCGGCAGCCTTTACATGATCATCAGGAGCCAGGGCCTGCACCTGGACCATGCCGAGTTCTTCGGGGTACTGGCGATTCTGAGCGCCGCGATCATGCATGCCTTGTGCTACGTCATTACCAAGCAAAAAGGCAGCGCGATCAGCGTGATCACTTACAACACACTGCCCATCGGGATCGCCGGGCTGATGCTGTTCGTCGCCGGCCTGTGGTTTGAAACACCGACTTTCGAAGCCATCACCCTGCGTTCGTGGGGCGCCCTGTTCTACCTGGGCCTGGTCGCATCGGTGGGCGGGTTCATCGTGTATTTCATGCTGCTCAAGCGCCTGAGCCCGATCATCCTCTCGTTCGTGTTCATCATCTTCCCGGTGTTCGCGGTGATCATCGGCGCCTGGTACGAAGGCGTGGCGATTTCCCGCGACCTCATGCTGTATTCGGCCATTCTGCTGGCCGGTTTTGCGATCACCAAGTTGCCCATCGAAAAACTCATGGCCAAGAAAAATTGAGCCTCTTTGAACGCGAGAGAAACATGGACGTCCTCCGCCCAGAAGCCCTGGAACAGATCTATGCCCACGCCAGCCGCAGCTACCCCGAGGAATGCTGTGGCTTCGTCTTCGCCGACGGCAGCGTGTACCTGGGCCGCAATATCCAGAACGAGCTGCACCGCAAGAACCCCGAGATGTACCCGCGCAGCGCGGCCAACGGCTACACCTTTTCCGTGGCCGACACGCTGCTGCTGAACAAGGCACTTCGCAGCGACAACCCGGTGGTGGTGATCTACCACTCCCACCCTGACGTCGGTGCCTATTTCAGCGACGAAGACCAGGACAAGGCGCTGTTCATGGGCGAGCCGATCTACCCCGTCAGCTACCTGGTGGTGGATGTTCGCCAGGGCCAGGCCCTGGGCTCGAAGCTGTTTGCCTGGGATGGCAAGCATTTCGCCCTTCAACCCCTCAACGACCTGCACACGGAGTTGTCCATGAACGCTGTCTCTTTCCCCGACATTCTGGTTCGCGTGGCCAAGCTGCCGGAATCGACCCTTGAGGGCACCGGATCGACATTGCGCGAAGTCATTGAAAACCTCTGCGACAGCCACCCGCAGTTGCGTATGCACCTGTTCCACGAGAACAACAACCAGCTCAAGGAACACTTCCTGTTTACTGCTGAGGAAGCATTGATCGAGGCGGACGACCGGCTACCGGAAAAGGCCAGAATCGAAGTGTTGCTCGCCACCTCCGGCGGCATTGACGTCGACGGCCTGAGCAATGAAGAAGTGCAGCGCTACGTGCGCCATATCACCCTGCCCGGCGTCGGTCGCGAAGGCCAGTTGAACCTGAAAAAAGCCAAGGTGCTGATCATCGGCACCGGCGGCCTGGGCTCGCCCATCAGCCTGTACCTGGCGGCGGCCGGCATCGGCACCCTGGGGCTGGTGGATTTCGATGTGGTCGAGAGCAGCAACCTGCAACGCCAGATCGTCCACGGCAACAGCACCCTGGGCATGTCCAAGGTCGCGTCCGCCAAGCAACGCTTGCAAGACCTCAACAGCCACATCCAGATCAATGCCCACGACACCGCGCTGACCGCCGACAACGCCCTGGAACTGGTCGGCGCCTACGACCTGGTGATCGACGGCACCGACAATTTCGACACGCGCTACCTGGTCAACGACGCCTGCGTGCAGTTGGGCAAACCCCTGGTGTTCGGCGCCATCTACCGTTTCGACGGGCAGATCAGCGTGCTCAATTACAAAGGCGGGCCCTGCTACCGCTGCCTGTTCCCCAAGGCACCACCGGCGGAACTGGCGCCCAATTGCAGCGCTGGCGGAGTGATCGGCGTGCTGCCGGGGGTAGTCGGGATGATCCAGGCGACCGAGGCGATCAAGTTGCTGATCGGCATCGGCGAACCCTTGTCCGGCCGCTTGATGCGCTTCGATGCACTGGCGATGAAATTCAGCGAGATCCGCTTCAAGCGCCGCGCCGACTGCCCCTGCTGTTCGGAACTGCGCCACAGCGCCCCCCTCGCGCCGACAGTCTGCGCCGACGCCGTACCGAGCAAGCCCAGCCTAGCCGAAGAGCGCTACATCAAGCCGCGGGTACTCAAACAACTGCTCGAACGCCACAGCAGCGCCGACGTACTGCTGGACGTGCGCGACGCCAGCGAACTGGAGGTCTGCAAGTTGCCGGGCGTGGTGCATATCCCCCTCGCCGAACTGGACGGTCAGCTCGACAGCCTCAGCCGAGACAACACCCACTACCTGATCTGCTACGCCGGAACCCGCGCCGAGCAAGCGGCCAGCACCCTGCTGGCGGCCGGCTTCGCCAACACCAAAGTTCTGCAAGGCGGCATGAAACATTGGGTTCGCGACGTCGAACCCGATATGCCTTTGTACTGATCACGGCCCTGGGTAACGACCTGATGCTGCATAACTCAATTCTCGACGCCATCGGCCACACACCGATCGTGCGCCTGGCGCAGTTTTCCGAAGACCTCGGCATCGAGGTCTACGCCAAACTGGAATCGCTCAACCCCGGCGGCAGCCACAAGGCGCGCATCGCCTTGGGCATGATCCTCGACGCCGAGCGTCGCGGCGTGCTGATGCGCGACTCCGGGCAAACCATTATCGAACCCAGCGGCGGCAACACCGGCATTGGCCTGGTGATGGCTGGCAACGTGCTCGGCTACAAAGTGGTGCTGGTGATCCCGGATAACTACAGCCCTGAAAAGCAGAAACTGCTGCGCCTGTATGGCGCCAAGGTGGTGCTGTCGGACAGCCGCCTCGGCAACAATTCCCATGGCGAGAAATGCATGGAGTTGCAGTTGGAAAACCCCAGCTACGTGATGCTCAACCAGCAACGCAACGGCGCCAACCCGCAGACGCACCGCGACACCACCGCGCCGGAGATCCTCAGCGCCTTCGGTGAGCAGCGCGTGGATTACTTCGTCAGCGGCATCGGCACCGGCGGCCATATCACCGGCATAGGCGAAACCCTCAAGGCCGCCTGGCCGGCCCTGCGCGTGATGGGCGTGGAACCGGAGGAATGCGACCTGCTGAAAAACCAGCACGCACCCCACCATATCCAGGGCCTGTCGATCGGCTTGATCCCGAGCATCCTCAACCTGGACGTGCTGGACGGCATGCTCAAGGTGTCGCGCGTGGAATGCCTCGACATGATGAAACGCATCATGCGTACCGATGCCATCAGCCTGGGCCTGTCCTCGGCCGCCAATATGGTGGCCATCGCCAAGCTCGCCCCGGAGTTACCGCCCGAAACGGTGGTGTTGACCATGGTCTACGACAATGCCGACAGCTACCTGCCCAGTTTCGAATAACCGGTTATCCAACCATCCAGAATGCGGGGGTGCCTCCATGGGCGGCTTTATCGACATGCAACATCTGCACGATGAATTGCTTACCCACCTCATCAAGACCCTGACGCCCACGCAGATGAAGCAGCTGGAGCCGCACTTGGCGCCGTTGGTCCAGAGCGCCGCCCAGGCGGTGGCCGAGGACCTGATTGCCTACGCCTACCGCGACCCGGCGTCGCGCGGGCGCGGCGAGTTGATCCTGGAATCCTATGCCTCGTTCAAGGCGGTGCTGTTCTACCGGCTGGCGCACCGGGTGTGGCATTTTCCCGACCAGACCAACGGGATGTTTTCGCGCATTGCCCTCAAGCTCAGCAACCAGGGCAAGATCCTCTCCGGCGCGGAGATTCACCCGGCAGCACGCATCGGTCGGCGCTTTGTGCTCGACCATGGCTACGGCACGGTGATCGGTGAAACCTGCGAGATCGGCAACGACTGCTACATCCTCTGCGGCGTGACCCTCGGCGCTCGCGGCATCGCCAACAACCCCGACGGCAAGCGCCACCCGCGCCTGGGCAACAACGTCGAAATCGGCTCCGGCGCCCGCGTGCTCGGCTACGTGCAGATCGGCGACAACGTGTTCATCAGCCCAGCGTGCGTGATCACCCAGGACGTACCGGCGGGGACCAAGGTCAAGGTGGTCAACCAGATCCAATTGCAAAAGAACGACGAATCGGAGCACAGCAGCTACCTCGGCGCCTTCGCTCTCGATGAGCGCCTGCACGTGGTCGGCGAGATCAATGCCAGCCACAAGGTCACGGTGCTGGACGCCGACTTTCACCCGTTGCAGGGGCTGATGCTCGAACCCACGGTGAAAGAACGCCATCACCTGCAATTTCGCCTGCGCCACATCGAAATGGGCGACCGTCTGCCACGTCTGCCGCTGAACCTGAAAGTCTGCGGGCCGGAATTTGAAATCACCCTGCTCTCCCCCCCTGGCTTGAGCGCAATGGTGCGTCACCTGCTGCAAGCCAGCCCATTGATTGTCGGAGGTTGAACATGTCTGTGCACACCATGGAAACCCTGGCGCTGTTTGACAGCGCGCCCTACCAGAACGCCTTCAGCGCCCGGGTGATTGCCGTCAGCGAACACGGCATCGCCCTGGAGCACACGCTGTTCTACCCTACCGGCGGCGGGCAACCCGGCGACACCGGCCACTTCACTCTGGACGACGGCACGCGCGTGGACATCCTCGGCACGGTGCGCGACCCGGTGCAGCGCTCGATCATCTGGCACCAGGTGGAACACTGTCCCGAGCAGTTGAGCGCCGGGGTCCAGGTGGATGCCAGCCTCGATTGGGAGCGGCGCTACCAGCACATGAAAATGCACACCTGCCTGCACCTGCTGTGTTCACTCATCGACGCCCCGGTCACCGGCTGTAGCATCAGCGCCGACAAAGGGCGACTGGATTTCGACCTGCCGGAAATGACCCTGGACAAAGACAGCATCACCCGCGATATCAACGCGCTGATCGAACAGGCTCATCAGGTGAAAACCCTGTCGATGCCCGCCTCGGAGTACGCAACCCTGCTACAGATCACCCGCACCCAAGCAGTAGCTCCGCCCGTGATCCAGGGCTCGGTGCGCGTAATTGAAATTGCCGGAATCGATATCCAGCCATGCGGCGGCACCCATGTGATCAACACCGAAGAAATCGGCCGGGTGTTTTGCGAGAAGATCGAGAAGAAGAGCAAGCATAACCGTCGGGTTATTTTGCGCTTTGAATGAATGTTCAGCAGAACGGGGTCGATGCAGGTGCGGGCTTACCGCCCCACATTGACCCGTTTTTCTATCGCTGAACTTAACCCTTCAGCGCTTTGATCTGGTTATTCAACTGCTCGATTTGCTTCTGCAGCTCGGAAATCACCTTGGAAAATTCAGCCATCATCTGGTCGATGCGCGAGCGAAGTTGCTCATTGTCGCGTGCGAGATCCTCGAGGGTACGAGGCGCCTGGTTTGATTCATCGGACCGGGCCGACGGGTTGCTTTCGTTGGACTGCGCCGCGCCTTGCTTGCCTTGGCCCGAAGAAGCCCCCTGATTGGCCTGACCCTGACCCTGCGCCGCACCTTGCTTGCCTTGACCCGAAGAAGCACCTTGATTGGCCTGACCCTGACCCTGACCCTGTCCCTGCGCTGCGCCTTGCTTGCCCTGGCCGGAAGAAGCACCCTGATTGGCCTGACCCTGACCCTGCGCT